>NZ_JAKGAW010000054.1:0-27206 GCF_021532475.1 Pseudoalteromonas sp. APAL1
GGGTTGTAATGAATATAGGAAAATTAATCAGCAAAATCTTGCTTGGTAGTGCTGTTATTTTCAGCTCAATGGCCCATGCTGAAGACATTGAACTGTACGTTAATCATAATGTAAAGCTCGATGAGAAACCCCGTGTTCTGATAGTTTTCGATACCTCAGGTAGTATGGCATTCTCAACAAGCTCAGGTTTTAACTGTGGTTTTTCGTATGGGCGATATATTCTTTGCCCTGATAGCCGGTTAGGTATCGCTCAAGATGCTATAACTAATTTAATTGATGGAAATGACGATATAGATTTTGGCTTAATGCGTTTTAATGGACTTGATGGGGGATATGTTCTTGCGGGTATCGGTTCTTCTAACTCTTTTCTAAAGCAAACGATTGCTACATTACCTGCTAATGGGGGGACGCCCTTAACCGAAACACTCTGGGAAGCTTATTTGTATATCACTGGGAAAAGCCTTTACTACGGTGCAAAGGTGGCTGAGGCGCTACGTGATAATTCAATTGAGAACAAAACGGTTTCAGGTCCATGGTGGAATCGTTACTATACCTATTCATACATCTCTCCCTTTGATAATACAGAAGAAGTTAAACGCTGTGACCATTCTGTAAATGTCATCTACATGACTGATGGCGATCCTAGCTCAGGTTCAGATAATGAACAAGATGGCACTATCAGTAATCTGTACCAATCGTATTTTGGCCGCTATTTGGGCGACTCAGATCGTATCGCGGGTGTATACCTCCACAAGCTTGCGCAAATAATTCATGGCTCGGAAAATGTTAAAGTTGACTTATTTCCTTCGACTAGTGAGATCCATGAGACAGGCCGCGTTTATACTATCGGATTTGGAAGTGGTATGAGCGAAAACGGTAAGCGTTTACTGTCTGAGACAGCAAAGTTAGGGGGGGGGAAATACCTTCACGCAAATACTGCTGATCAGCTTTCTGATGCACTAAAAAATACGATAACTCAAATTAGGGAAGTGAACGATAGTTTTACCTCTCCTTCTGTTGCGAGTAACAATGTTGACCAAACACGTAGTAGAGAGTCGATTTATTATGCGATGTTTTATCCTAAAACAGGGGCTCGTTGGCGCGGAAATTTGAAAAAATTAAAAGTGTCTGGCGACAAAATCACTGATAAAGATGGAAAACCTGCTTTAAATGAAGATGGCCTAATTGATAAAAATGCGAAAACATTTTGGTTACCAAGTGGCGAAGGAGCAGATGGTAGCTCAGTAGAACTCGGTGGGGTGAATGCATATTTGGCACTTCAAGATAGCGTTCCTTATGCACAGGGAAGGCGGGTTATATTATCAAATCTAAAAGGGAATGTACTACGTCATTTTTCTGGTTGGAATGCAATAGATTACTACGGTAGTGTTGAAAAGGCAGCTGAAGCATTCGGTGTTAGTGGCGCAACCAGACAAGAGTTGTATGATCTTGCTTTCTGGTCGCGTGGTGTAGATGTAGATGATGAAGATAAAGATGGATCTACCAGTGATTCGCGTAATGACATATTCGGTGATCCATTGCATTCAAAACCTGTAACGATTGATTACGGTAATGATGATATCCGAATTTTAATTGGCACTAATGCTGGCTACTTGCATATGTTCCAAGATAAAAATGACGAATTAAGCGAAAGTTGGGCATTTATACCTAGAAGTCTATATAAAATTATTAAGCCGCTACGTGATAATCAAGCAGACACAAAAGTCTATGGTGTAGACGGACCTATCTCTGTTTTCTTTGATGATAAAAATGGAGACGGTGTTGTTAATGATAGTGATCGTGTTTGGGCATTCTTTGGTTTAAGACGAGGCGGTAATTATTATTATGGCCTTGATATTACAAATCCTAATTCTCCTAAATTATTGTGGGATGAGCCTATCAAAGGGGGAACTGGTGACTTTTTAGAGCTTGGTCAAACCTGGTCAAAGCCAATCGTAACCTACATTAATTTAGCAGGTTATGAGGACCGCCCTGTATTAGTTTTTGGGGGCGGATATGACACAAATAAAGATAATGTTTCGCGCTCCAATGATAGTAAAGGGCGGGGTATATTCATTGTTGATGCGCAAACAGGTAAGAAAATTTGGGCCCTGACTCCAACTGAAAATGGCTTTTTAGGAAAGCACAGCATTGCTTCTGATATTAGCATTCTTGATTCAGATTATGATGGCTATGTAGATAGATTGTATGCAGCGGATACAGGTGGAGATATATGGCGTGTTGATATGCCCTCAAATAACCCTAATGATTCACAAAAACCATGGACGCATTTTAAATTAGCGAGCCTAGGTGGTGCTTTGTCTACTCAAGATCGTCGTTTTTTCTATAAACCAATGATTGCTCGTACAATGTTCAGCAAAGTATCAGAAACCACTTTTGAAGGGAAAACGATTAAAACGCGAATTGATACGCCATTTGACGCAGTATTAATTGGTAGCGGAAACCGCGCTAAGCCTCTTTCTTCGACAGCCAACGATCAACTTTTTATGATCCGTGATATTAATACCGTGACAAAATCATTTAAAGGTGCTGATGTACCTGACGTGATCACTCAAGCAGACTTAATGAATGTAGATTCGGATCCTTTTGGCAAAGCTATTGACGATGTCGAAAAATTCACAGAACTAGAAGTAACGCTCGGAGAGTTTAAAGGTTGGTACTATAACTTGCCGGCCTCGGGAGAAAAGTCACTAGCTGCAAGTACGGTTATTGGTGGTGTAGCTTATTTTACTAGCTTTTCTCCTGCGACAGCCACTGCAAACCAATGTTCATTGACTGGTGGTTCTGGCGGTCTTTATGCTTTTCATTTACATTATGGCACCAAAGTCTATGACAGTTTAAAATTCACAACTTCGAACGATGTTCCAGACACGCCTCAACTTTATTTTGGCGTTGGTGATAGTTGTGTCGATGGAAATAGCGATGGTTTTTGTGATGACAATACTAGCGAAAAAGTGAGAGAACAAAGCCAGTTTTTATCGATTGGACCTGGAGTTAAGGGCGCTCAAAACCCATTCAAAGTACAAGAAATCTTAGGCCCTGGGTTAACAATTGAAAACGGTAAAATAAAACTTGTTAGTGATAAAGTGCCAATTGGTTTTGGTTTTAAAACCCAACAGATGTATATTTATAAACAAGAAAAACTCGATCTAACTTACTAGTAAAAATTAATTAATTTAATTATTCGGTGTAGTTCTAAAGTTTGATTATGGTTTTGTTGTTACATTTTTATACCTTTTAGAAAGGTATAAAAATAAAGTTAATTGCAATCATAAAAAACTGAACCTATTATAATCAAATGTATAGCGAGTCTTTGAGAAATATTTGATGGGTATAAAATATATAAGATCAAGAAATAAAAATAAGCAGTCAGGTTTTACCTTAATTGAACTAATGATTACGGTTGCTATTTTAGGAATTATAGCAAGCATTGCTATACCGAGTTATTTCGAGCACGTTAAGCGTGCTGCGAGGACTGAGGCTATTGCAGCTTTATTAGATATAGCAAATAAACAGGAGCAATACTTTGCGGATAATCGTCAATACGCTACCACATTTGATCAACTTGGCTTAAACGATACCACGGAAAATGGTTATTACCGTTTAAGGCTGGAAGTTAATAACACTGTCGGCCGCGCAGTTTTCTATGCATCAGCTATTGCAATTGCAGGCCCACCTGCCAAAGATACTGAATGTACAAGATTAATAATAGACGACCGTGGTATTCAGCGTCATGGAGGCTCTGCAGCGTCTCCTGATGTTTGCTGGGGTCGCTAATTAGCTTATTGCTGGCATTTGTTCGTATCTTTTACTTTCACCCTGCCAACAATATTTACCGATATAGCAAGCCCACTTAGGCTTGCTTCTTTGTATTCGGGACAATAAATAAAAGTTCCATTATTGAGCCCCATTGGTCTTCCGTTTGGCAAAAAGGTCAATGCATTATGTGTATTATAAGTAAGCATATCAAGCTTATTGATTGCTTCAAACTGTACTATTTTAGTGTCATTATTATCAAACACACCAATTTCACCATTATCGACAAAGACGGTAAGTTCTTTATGCCAGAATTCATAGTTACATGAATTATTGTGCAATGGGCAAAACGTAACATACGCATTGTTTGCTTGTGCATTTAAGCGGCTAATAGCGACTGCGCGTTTGATAAGTTGTACTTGATTATCTAAACGGTTTTTCGCAAGGAAAGGTTTTAACTCGAACAATGCTAGGTTTAAAAGTATCGAAACAATCGATACCACTATTAAAACTTCAATGAGTGTTGCGCCAAGTTCTCGACGATAAAAGAGATGTGCCTTCATCCTTGAAGACTCCCTATGATATGTTTTATTTAAATATAAGTGTACCTAAAATCCTGTCAAGTGTTTATTTAATTACATTTAAGGTTTGTATCACCAAGGTAAAAGGCGCTACCTGACTTGTTTACTTGAAGAGCTTTATTATTGTCATTATTATCAGGGTTAGGGCAATATATAAAGGTACCAGCTTGAGTAAGTATACTGCCGCTAGTATCGAAAATAATTTGTGGATCTCCGGTGAATATAATTACATCATTAGTACGCGGGGGGGGGAGCACCCTATAGACCTCGTCACCATAATAAGGTTCGAACCATTGAATTACATTACGAGGATACCTTTCTTTATCGTTACTAAACATAAAGATAACTTGTTCCTGGGCGTGATTTTGTGACAGTGGGTGGCAGATACTTACTTGGTCGCTTTTTATACGGCTGTACCAGCCTTTGCATATTGTTACTTGGGTATCTGTACTAACAGCTTTAGCACGAGCAAAGCTTATAACCCGCTGCAAGTCGAGTAAGTAATTTTCTGCTCTATTATTTTCTAAGTTATCTGAGCTGTCCCATAACGCAATTGTGGCAACAATGCCGACAATCGTAAGGGTAATCATTAATTCTAAAAGCGTGAAGCCTTTATGTTTCCTGTTGTTTTTCATTGCTTGTACCTCACTTACAAGTAGTTTAATAATAATATCACGCTTTGTTTATAGTGCACCTATTTGTTCAGTTTGTTTGCTATGCTGACATGGATTGTCTAAAATCGAGGCAAATATGTTTTAAACTAACTGGTTACTATGAAAAAAATAGAAGCAATTATAAAACCCTTTAAGCTTGATGATGTTCGTGAAGCGTTGTCAGATGTGGGTATCACAGGAATGACGGTTAGCGAAGTTAAGGGCTTTGGCCGTCAAAAGGGGCACACTGAGCTTTACCGCGGTGCTGAGTACATGGTTGATTTTTTACCGAAAGTTAAACTTGATATTGTACTTAGCGATGAAGATGTTGATAGAGCGATTGAAGTGATCGTTAAAACATCGCAAACAGGTAAAATTGGCGATGGTAAAATCTTTGTCACTGATGTTGAACGTGTAGTACGTATTCGTACCGCCGAAGAAGATGAAGATGCGATTTAATTAGTATACCCAAGCCACCTCAAGATGCAGAATTCAGCGATTCACAGGTGCTTAATATCAAGGCGTTACTTTGCAAGAATGGTAGTCCCTTTTAAGAAGTAACAACGATGAGAGTAAGTGCCTGTGAGCGCCCAAAGGGTTGGTTTAAAAGCGATTTATACTGCGTTATTGATTTTAACAATAGAACCACTATTACTTGCAATCAATGCCTTGCCTAAATCGCTTTTAATTCCAACTGAAACTCGCACCTTGAGGTGGTTTGGGTATATTCGATCGCAAACATTAAAAAAGGCGCCTATGGCGCCTTTTTTAATGTAAATGTGATGAATTAACGTTTATTCGCTTCACGCGTTGCTTTAGCATGCGCGCTTAGCTCAGGTAAGCCGAGTTTGTCGTAACTTTTTTCCATGATTTCTAAAGCTTGATCTAAGTAGCTGCTTTGTGAGTAATGCTCAACTACATATTTGCCACGGTTAGCGGCAGCAAGATATGCTTCGCGTTCATAGTAATATTCAGCCACTTTTAACTCGTAGCGCGCCATTTTGTTGAGAAGCCACACTAAACGTTTTTTTGCTTCTGGCGCATAAGCGCTATTAGGATAGCGTTTTAATAATGTTGATAAGTCAGTGAAAGCAACACGGGTACGATTTGCATCTCTATCCGCACGGTCTACGCCAAAATATTCTTGGAAAGCATTTTGGTCTGCTTTAATGTTCACTAAGCCACGCATGTAGTACATGTAATCTAAATCTTTGTGGTTTGGGTTCAAGCGAATAAAGCGGTCAATAGTTGCAAGTGCTTGTTCAGTATTACCTGCTTGATAGTGAGCATACACTAGGTCCATTTGTACTTGCTTTGATAGCGGACCAAAAGGATAGCGAGAGTCAATAGCACTCAACAACTCAATTGCTCGAGCGTATAAGCCTGAATCTAATGTTTGTTTCGCATCTTCATATAAAGCTTGCGCAGATTTATTAGGAACGCGTTGGATATCTTCTTGATCTGGTGCTGACGAGCAAGCCCCTAAACCAAGTACTGTAACTGAAAAAACAATGGCGAACGCACGTTTCCCTATTTTATTTATCATTTTATTTATTACCTTCGATGTCTTCGGCTAGGCCAACAGAGGAAAACCGAGTAAACTATACGTATTATACAATGCTTAATAAAGCGATTCTAACCCAGTCGAGCACAGCTTGCACTGGTAAATTGGGTAAAGTTACTAATGTCAGAGCAAATTTCTCTCCAAGCCGAGGTTCCAATAGACCTTGGCGGTAAACGTCTAGACCAAGTATTGGCGCAATTGTTCCCTGATTATTCGCGTTCACGGATAAAAACATGGATTTTGGATGACAAAATCACGGTAAACGGCGAAATATTGAACACGCCTCGCGAAAAATTACTCGGTGGCGAAATGGTCAGTGTAGAAACAACCATTGAGGCTCCTCGAGAATATGAGGCACAAAATATCAAATTAAACATCGTTTATGAAGACGATGATATATTAGTTATCAATAAACCGATGGGGCTAGTTGTTCACCCTGGTGCAGGTAACCCTGATGGTACTGTTTTAAATGCTTTACTTCATCATTACCCTGACATTATCAATGTGCCACGTGCCGGTATTGTTCATCGTCTAGATAAAGACACCACAGGTTTAATGGTGGTTGCTAAAACTATTCCCGCGCAAACACATTTAGTGACGGCATTGCAAAAGCGCGAAAACTTCACCCGTGAATACGAAGCAATTTGTAATGGCACTATGACTGCAGGTGGTATGGTTGAAAAACCAATTGGCCGTCATGCAACAAAGCGTACTCATATGGCTGTTCATGAAATGGGCAAACCAGCGATAACGCATTACCGTGTTGCAGAAAAATTCCGTGCTCACACGCGCTTACGTTTACGCTTAGAAACAGGTCGAACTCACCAAATTCGTGTGCACATGGCTTATTTAAATCACCCATTAGTTGGCGATCAACTTTATGGTGGTCGCCCGCGTCCGCCTAAGGGCGCAACACCTGAACTGTTCCAAATGCTACGCGACTTTAAACGCCAAGCATTACATGCAGTTAAGCTTTCTATCGCGCATCCTATAACGGGTGAGTTAATGACATGGCAAGCGCCAATTCCAGATGATATGGCAGCGATGACAGAAGCTCTTCGTGCTGATACTAAAGCAAACCCAAATATCGAGTTTTAAGCGTTATGATCACACCAGCATGGACAGCCCCAAAAACTGTTAGCGCACTGAGTACCACCCGACAGGGCGGTGTATCCGTTGCACCCTTTGATAGTTTTAATATGGGTTTACATGTTGGTGATGATGAGCAAGCCGTGCTTGCAAATCGCGCGTTACTTACAAATCAGCTGCCAAACCCTGCTGTGTGGTTGAACCAAACACATAGCAGCGAAGTGGTGGTGATTGATGAAAGGTCTGAGCTAAGTGAGTTGCGCTCTGCTGACGCACTTTATACTCGTTTAGTAAAACAACCGCTTGCGATAATGACCGCAGATTGCTTACCCGTACTATTTTGCTCGGCTTCGGGTAATGAAGTTGCTGCAGCACACGGCGGATGGCGAGGCTTAGCTCAGGGCATTTTAGCTAATACAGTGGCACATTTTAAAGCAAAACCAAGCGAGATAATTGTTTGGCTTGGCCCTGCTATTGGCCCATCACAATTTGAAGTGGGCCCAGAAGTAAAAGAATGCTTTTGTGAATTGAATCCTGAGCATCAAAGCGCATTTAAAGTTAAGGGCAATAAGTATTTAGCGGATATTTACCTGCTCGCACGTCAACAATTAACACAATTAGGTGTAATAAACGTTTACGGTGGTGAGCATTGTACCGTCACTGATAAATCACAGTTTTTCTCTTATCGCCGCGACGGGCAAACTGGCCGCATGGCTAGCTTGATCTGGCGCAATTAATACGCCTTTTTTGCGATTAAATTTTCTTCTTTACTTGAACAAATCACTAAGCATACCCATTAATTAAGCAATTAGATTTTTTAATAGGTAAACCCTTATGCGTTTAGATAGATTTACAAGTAAATTTCAATCTGCGCTTTCAGATGCGCAGTCATTAGCACTTGGGCGCGACCATCAATTTATTGAGCCTGTGCATTTAATGTATTCATTGCTACAGCAAAATGGTTCAAGTGTGCGCGCGCTACTTGCACAAGCAGGCGTCAGTGCAGATGAGTTAAACACCAAGTTATCACAAGAAATTGAGAAGCTGTTTAAAGTTGAAGGTATTGGCGGTGATGTTCAGCTGTCAAATAACCTGATTTCGTTAATCAACTTGTGTGATAAATATGCCCAAAAGCGCAAAGATAAATTCATTTCGAGTGAGTTATTTGTCCTTGCTGCGTGTGACGATAAAGGTCCACTTGGGGATATTTTCAAAGCACTGAATATTACTTCTAGCAAAATTGAAGCCGCAATCGAAGCTATTCGTGGTGGCCAAAAAGTTGATGATCCCAATGCTGAAGAAACCCGTCAGGCATTAAAAAAGTTCACCATCGATTTAACTGAGCGAGCAGAGCAAGGCAAGCTTGACCCTGTTATTGGCCGTGATGACGAAATTCGTCGCACTATTCAAGTATTACAACGCCGTACTAAAAATAATCCGGTGTTAATTGGTGAGCCGGGTGTAGGTAAAACGGCGATTGCTGAAGGTCTTGCGCAGCGAATTATCAACGGTGAAGTACCTGAGGGCTTAAAAAACAAGCGAGTATTATCGCTCGATTTAGGTGCGTTGGTTGCCGGTGCTAAATACCGTGGTGAATTTGAAGAGCGTTTAAAATCAGTTTTGAATGAACTTGCCAAAGAAGAAGGCCAAGTCATCCTGTTTATCGATGAAATCCATACTATGGTAGGTGCAGGAAAAACGGACGGCGCTATGGATGCGGGTAATATGTTAAAGCCTGCACTTGCCCGTGGTGAGTTACATTGCGTGGGTGCCACAACACTTGATGAGTATCGTCAATACATCGAAAAAGATGCTGCACTTGAACGCCGCTTCCAAAAAGTATTTGTTGATGAACCGTCGGTTGAAGACACCATCGCAATTTTACGTGGTTTAAAAGAGCGATATGAACTGCATCATTCAGTTGATATTACCGATCCCGCTATCGTTGCTGCGGCGCAGCTGTCGCATCGTTACATCAGCGATCGCCAATTACCAGATAAGGCGATTGATTTAATTGATGAAGCGGGTTCTTCAATTCGTTTGCAAATTGACTCAAAACCAGAGTCTTTAGACAAACTTGAGCGACGTATTATTCAGTTAAAGCTTGAAGACAATGCGTTGGCGAAAGAAAAAGATGAAGCGAGCCAAAAACGCCGCACCGAAATGCAAGAGTTGATCACTGAACTTGAAGCTCAATACCGTGAATTAGACGAAGTGTGGAATGCTGAGAAGGCTTCATTGCAAGGCACGCAAGTAATCAAAGCTGAGCTTGAACAGGCGCGTCTTGATTTAGAAGTGGCACGTCGTGCCAGCGACTTACAACGCATGTCTGAGCTGCAATATGGTCGTATCCCTGAGCTTGAACGCAAACTAGACCTTGCTTCACAAGCCGAAATGCAAGAAATGAGTTTGCTTAAAAATCAGGTCGGTGAGGATGAAATTGCGGAAATTTTATCGCGTTGGACAGGTATTCCAGTATCAAAAATGTTGCAAGGTGAGCGCGAAAAGCTACTGCAAATGGAAGATCAATTACACCACAAAGTGATTGGTCAAGATGAGGCTGTTGTTGCTGTTGCTAATGCAATTCGTCGCTCTCGCGCAGGACTTGCTGATCCAAATCGCCCAATCGGTTCATTCTTATTCTTAGGTCCAACAGGGGTGGGTAAAACAGAGCTGACTAAAGCTCTTGCTAGCTTCATGTTTGACACCGAAGATGCCATGGTGCGCATTGATATGTCTGAGTTTATGGAGAAACACTCAGTGGCACGTTTAGTGGGTGCGCCTCCAGGTTATGTCGGCTACGAAGAGGGTGGCTATTTAACAGAAGCTGTCCGTCGTCGTCCTTATTCAGTTATTTTATTGGATGAGGTCGAAAAAGCGCACCCAGATGTATTTAACATTTTGCTGCAAGTCCTTGATGATGGTCGCTTAACGGATGGTCAGGGTCGTACCGTTGATTTTAAAAATACGGTGATCATTATGACCTCTAACTTAGGCTCAGATATTATTCAAGAGCAAGCCGGTTCAAATGATTATGCGACGTTAAAAGAAAAAGTAATGGGCGTATTGGTGAGTCAGTTCCGTCCTGAGTTTATTAACCGAATCGACGAAACTGTGGTATTCCACCCGCTTGCTAATGAGCATATTAAAGAAATCGCCGATATTCAATTAAGCAAGCTACGCGAGCGCTTAACAGAAAAAGGCTATATTCTTGAAGTAACGGATGCAGCATTAGATCGTATCGCTGAAAGTGGCTTTGATCCTGTTTATGGTGCAAGACCGCTAAAACGTGCAATTCAACATACCATTGAAAACCCATTAGCACAGCGCTTGTTAGGGGGCGATTATCAACCTGGTGCCATTATTCATATTGACGCCGATGAAAATGGCCTTGTTTTCTCAAGTCGTTAATATGCTTTAAAAGCAAAAAGCCGCATTCATACAATGCGGCTTTTTTGTATTAACTAAGTTTAAACTTTAAACGTTAACAGCATATCATTTACTTTGCGTGAACCTTCAACCAGCCCTGCAGCGTCTTTAGCGACGTTGTAGCTAAGTTTTAAGTTTTCCTCACTATGTTCTTTGATGCTGTCGACATTTTCGCGAATATCAGCGCTCACAACTTGTTGCTCTTCAGCTGCTGTCGAAATTTCTGCAGCAAGACCTGAAATCTCATTTATTTGCGCAAAAATACTCGCTAACTCAGTTTTAGTATGGGCCGTTGTATTAACACAACTATCAGCTTGCGTTTTAGTTGACTGCATTACTTTCGACCAGCTAAACAAGGTATCTTGAATTTCTTTTATTGAGCTGTGAATTTGTGATGTAGCATTTTGAGTGCGTGATGAAAGCGCACGTACCTCATCAGCTACAACCGCAAAACCACGACCATGTTCACCAGCGCGAGCTGCTTCAATTGCTGCGTTGAGCGCTAATAAATTTGTTTGTTCAGCAATACCTTCAATCTCACTCATTACTTGGCCAATCTTGTCTGCTTCGCTGGCAAGAGAGTTAGCGGTGCTCGCTGCTTGCTCAACTTGGTTAGCCAGATCAGACACCATAGAGCTATTTTCTTCAATATGAAGTTTTATATCATTACAGCTTTGGTACGTTGTATTGACTTTCTCAGCAGTGTGGTGAGTGTTTGCAGATATTTCACCAATAGTTGTACTCATCTGACTCATCGCAGCAGCAATATCACTTAAACGATGACCCTGTGCTGCAATTCCTTGCTCTGTTAGCGATGATTGCTTATCTAGGTTGGTGGCAATATCTTTAAATGAGTAAGTAGAGTCTTTAATACGGCCAAGTACGGTTCGTAGCTTAGCAAATAACATTTGCTGATTATAAGTCGCAATACTAAATGGGTGGGAGCCCGAATACACATAGCGAGATACCGAGTCAAACTCAGCACGCTGCTGTTTTAAATGGCTAGGCGTTACAATGAGTTCGTCATAATTGAGTACAAAAAGTGCTGCAATGAGGGCAGCTGCAGCTAAGGCAACAATCCATGACGTAGTAAGCGCCAAAGCAACAATGCCAGCAACTAATAATACCGAAGATAAGGTTTGTCTTAGCGAAATATTTTCACGAAATGACGCGACAGACTTGCCGTTATTAATTTTAGTGTAAAGCGCCATTGCACGAGTTTTTAACTGTTCAGATGGTTTTGTTCGCACTGACTGATAGCCAACGAGCTGACCGTGTTCGTATATAGGTGTAACAAACGCATCAACCCAATAGTAGCGACCATCTTTACAGAGGTTTTTTACCATGCCACGCCATGAATGGCCTTGCTTTAGTTTTTCCCACATCTCTTTAAATGCCGCTTTTGGCATATCTGGGTGGCGTACTATATTGTGGTTTTTCCCGAGTAACTCCTCTTCGGTATAACCAGCAATGGTACAAAATTCCTTATTTACGTATGTGATGATGCCGCGTAAATCTGTTGTAGAGACAAGCTCTTGATGTTCGGAGTATGTCACTTCTTGATTGATTATTTCTTGCCCACGACGCATATGAGTCCTTGAAATGTACTTTTTTATGGTGTGCGGATTATAGTCTCAGAAAAATGTAAGGGAAGGGGGAACATATTGATAACTGTTAAAGTTTTAAAAATTTCACCTTTCCCTTGATCTAAAACAATATCTTGCGAGAATTATTGTGTTTAGCCTCACCTTTTCATATTAGGCAAAAGGTCTAATGTTCACAAGTTAGTGATAAAAATTATACAGATGAATAGATTTAGCATTAATTAAGTGCCACTAAAGCAATTGTATAATGCTATTCACAATGGCAAGATTGTGCTTCAAGTGGTGAGGTGGTAATTGAATGTTATTTTTCGCACTTGAGTAATTATTTTTTGCCCCCATACCCTTAGGATTACAGCCACGCGGCTCGAGGAAGCATTTTTGATAAAACATGATTTAAATAAAACGCTAGAAGCGTTAACGGCACAATTTCCTAACGCTATTAATGGGATTAAACGTGGTATCGAGCGAGAAGCATTAAGGATCAAACCAAATGGTGTTATCTCAGGGCAAGGTCATCCACAAGGCGTTGGTAGCGCTTTAACCAATGATCATGTCACCACTGACTTTTCAGAATCGTTATTAGAATTTATTACTCCAGTGAGCACCTCAGCCGAGGAAACCCTAGCTCAACTTAAAGACTTACAAAAGTTCACCTTATCTCAAATGGGTGACGAACTACTGTGGCCGATTAGTATGCCATGCTTTATTGAGCACCAAGATGATATCGTACTAGCTCAGTTTGGTGATTCAAATATCGGCCGTATGAAAACTCTTTACCGAGAAGGGTTGAAAAATCGCTATGGTAGTATGATGCAAGCGATTGCGGGTGTTCATTTCAATATTTCCTTTCCTGAAAGCTTATGGCAAAGCCTGTATAGTTTAAAC
This sequence comes from Pseudoalteromonas sp. APAL1, assembly GCF_021532475.1. NCBI lineage: Bacteria > Pseudomonadati > Pseudomonadota > Gammaproteobacteria > Alteromonadales > Pseudoalteromonadaceae > Pseudoalteromonas > Pseudoalteromonas sp. APAL1. The sequence goes on from NZ_JAKGAW010000054.1 coordinate 13,583, forward strand.
GGCAGCCAAGGCACACTTGCAGATTCAATTTCGAATGGTTACTTAGGGCTCATTCGCAACTTTAAGCGCGAGTTATGGTTAATTAGTTTCTTATTTGGCGCTTCGCCTGCGTTGTGTAATTCTTTCTTGCAGGGTCGTCAAACAGACTTACCGTTTAAGAAACTAGGTAAAGGCACACTTTATTTAGAAGTCGGTACGGCACTGCGATTAGGCAACCTTGGTTATACTAATAGCGCACAATCGTCTTTACGAGTTATGTACAATTCATTAGAAGAATATGTAGCAGGTTTAAAAGAAGCGATTCATACGCCATCAGACCTATATGGTCACCTTGATGACTACCGTAGTGAGCAGCCAAAACAACTGAACAAAAATATTCTACAAATTGAAAATGAATTTTACTCACCGATACGTCCTAAACGTAATGCTGCCTCAGGAGAAACACCTACTGATGCCTTATTACGAGGTGGGATCGAGTATATAGAAGTACGCGCGCTAGATGTTAACCCATTCAGTGAAACCGGTATTGATTTACAGCAAATTAGCTTTTTAGACGTATTTTTGACCTATTGTTTATTGTCTGAGTCTCCAGAAATGGATTGGCAGGAACAAAAGTTAAGTACAGCTAATCTTGATGCGGTTGTAAATGAAGGCCGAGACCCTGAGCTTACGTTGAATAAGCAAGGTGAAAAGGTTCTGCTTGTTGACTGGGCTGAATCTATATTTACTAATCTAGCTGCTGTGGCTAACTATATGGATAACGCATATGGTGTGAGCTATTACAGCGAAACAATCGCAGAGCTTGCAAGTTGGGTCAAAAACCCTAATAAAACTTTCTCTGGTCGATATGTCAGTGCACTTGCAAAAGAAAATCAAGATAATGGTCTTTTTGCCTTAACACTTGCGCAAAAATATAAGCAAAACCATGTCGAGGCTGATTATCAATTTTATGATCATGCATTTTTGACTAAACAGGCATCTGATTCAGTGCTTAAAGAGCGAGAAGTAAAAGCAGCAGACAAGCTATCTTTTACTGCGTTTTTAGATGATTATTTTGCTAAAGCTTAATAAGGTGAGTACATAAAAAAACGCAGCCTAGGGAGGCTGCGTCAAAGATTCTTCAGGGATGAAACAATGCTATACTGCTGCATTCATAAGTTCAGACTGACCTGATGAGAAAAAGTTCAGCGAGATACATAAAAAAATGAAAAAAAGTTTAATTATTTTATCGCTGGCCGCTTTAATGGCGGGTTGCGCAACGGCTCCTCCAGAGCAACCTCATGATATTTGTAAGATTTTTGAGGAAAAGCCTGACTGGTACTACGATGCGCGTGATGCGCAAGAAAAGTGGGGCTCACCTAAACACGTACTCATGAGTATGATGTATCAAGAAAGCTCATTTCGCCATGATGCAGCGCCACCTATGGAATATTTCTTATGGGTCATTCCTATTGGCCGAGCCAGTTCAGCGTATGGATACTCGCAAGCAAAAACGCCAACTTGGTCAGATTACATTCGCGAAACTGGTAATAGTGGGGCAGACAGAGACGATTTTGATGATGCGATAGACTTTATGGCTTGGTTTGTTTATAAAACTCATAAAGTAAACGGAATATCAAAATGGGACGCCTACGCGCAGTACTTGAATTACCATGAAGGGTGGGGCGGCTATAAACGCGGTACTTATAAAAGTAAAAAGTGGTTGATGAGTGTTGCCAATAAAGTAAAACACCGAGCTAGCCGGTATGGCGCACAACTTAAAAAGTGCGAAGCTGATCTAGATAAAAACTGGTTTGAACGCTTATTTAGTTAAGGTTTTCATATTAAAAAGCCCGCATTAATATGCGGGCTTTTTAATGGTTATTTACCAGGGAACTGGTGTATATGCACATCGCGTTGTGGGAACGGAATGGTAATATCTTCAGCATCAAATGCTATTTTCACACGTTCGTATAAACCAAAATAGACCGGCCAATAATTATCTGTTTCAACCCAAGCCCAAACGAGCATACCAATATGGCTCTCACCATGTTGACTGACATGTACAACCGGCTTTTTCTCTTCGATATTTTTTAAAACTAGATCGTAGTCATTTAATACCTTCATTAACACATCACGGGCTTTATGTACGTCATCGCCGTAGCTGATACCAAATTCAATCGCAACCCGGTGTAATGGCTCTGAGAACTTATTCTTAACGCAACCATTTGAAAGAGTGCCATTAGGAATAATAATTTTTTCATTATCATAGGTAAGTAAAACGGTAACAAAAATTTGAATTTCAACTACTGTGCCCATATAGCCTTGGGCTTCAATAACATCACCCACTTTAAAGGGCTTAAAGAACAGGATAAGTACACCACCTGCAAAGTTAGCAAGACTGCCTTGTAAGGCCATACCAACGGCCAAACCGGCTGCACCAAGCATTGCAATAAATGAAGTCGTTTCAATTCCTATCATTGACGCAACTGAAATTAGCAGAAGTACTTTTAAAATGACCGAAATAAATGACACCAAAAAGTGTGTAAGTCCCACTTCAAACTTAACCTTGGTCATTGATTTTTCGGCCATATTTGAGATACGACCGATAAGCCACCACCCAACTATTAAAACAACAATAGCGAGAATGAATTTAGGTCCATAGAGTAGCAGTAGCTCAATTGCTTGATTATAAATGTTTTCGATCGATATTTCGTCCATGATTGCTCCTTATTAAATGCGGCAGTTAAATAGCTACTAATAGTAGCCGAAACACTAGCGGTTTGCGGGAGCGTACGTTGTAAATATGAAACTTCAGAAAGGAAATAAGAATTTAGATACAAAAAAGGAGTGGATGACCACTCCTTTTTGTTGAAAATTAATGATGATTAAGTAGTACGCTTACTTGGCAGTACTTTAACAAGTTTAACCATGTTTTCTTTAACTTCGAGAACTTCGATTGGATAGCCAGCAATACGCAAACTGAGGTTTGAGTCTGGGATATCTTCTAAATATTCAACTATTAAACCACTTAGGGTCTTCGGGCCATCAATTGGTAGCTCCCAACCCATTTCTTTATTTAAATCGCGAATATTAGCACCGCCATCTACAAGTACTGAGCCATCATCTTGCTCGGTTACTTCCTCACTTGGTGTACGCGTTTGCGTTGTTGTGAAATCACCCACTACTTCTTCTAAGATATCTTCAAGTGTTACTAAGCCTTGAATATCGCCATATTCATCAACCACTAAACCAATACGTTCTTTCGATTGCTGGAACTTAAGTAGTTGCGTGTTTAGTGATGTGCCTTCAGGAATGAAGTAAATTTCACGAACTGCACGTAATAATGACGGTTTATCAAATTGTTCTTTAGTTAATAGGCGCAGTGCATCACGTGAGTGAATAAAGCCAACAGCATCATCAATTTGGTCACGATATAACAGTACGCGTGTGTGCTGTGCATGAGTAAGCTGGCGGCTGATAAGTTTCCAATCGTCATTAATATCAATCGCAACGATTTCGTTGCGTGGGATCATGATATCTTCAACCGTAACTTGTTCTAAATCTAAAATTGAAGTTAGCATGCTTTGGTGGCGGGCAGGTAAAAGAGCACCTGATTCGTTCACCACGGTTTTTAATTCTTCTTTACTTAGGCTATGTTCTTCAATTTGTGCTGTGGTAATACCAAACAAACGCAACATGCCGTTGGTCATCCAGTTAACGATAACCACAAATGGGAAAAGTATTTTTAACAGCCCTTTGAGCACGATTGAGCTTGGAAAAGCGACTTTCTCTGGATAAAGCGCGGCAAGTGTCTTTGGTGTTACTTCGGCAAAGATTAAAACAACCAGCGTTAGCGCGCCGGTAGCTATTGCGATACCAAGATCACCATACAGGCGAATACCAATGATTGTTGCAACCTGTGCTGCGGCAATATTAACTAAGTTGTTACCAATCAAGATCAGACCAATAAGTCTGTCAGGGCGACTTAACAGTTTGCTGACGCGCTTCGCTGCACGGTGATCTTCTTTAGCAAGATGACGCAGGCGAATGCGGTTAATTGACATAATCCCAGTTTCAGAACCAGAAAAATAAGCAGAAATAAGTATCAATAATCCCAATACAATAAACAGGGTACTAGTCGATATGTCGTCCAACGATGGATCCTTTTTTTATAAATCAGTGCATATTAAGCTAGAGACAGCTTGCTGAGTCAAGTTAAAACTTATTTAGAATCACTTCTTGAATGAAACGGCTGCCAAAATAAGCAAGTGACAAGACAAATGCGGCTATCATGATCGAAAACACAACAGGCTTACCACGCCAGCCTTTACGCAAATGTCCAACAGTGACCACAGTAAAAATCAACCAGGCTACTAACGATAACACTGTTTTATGGATAAACTCACTTGCAAACATCCCCTCTAAGAAGATAAACCCAGAAAGCAGTGCAAAGGTAAGTAAGATAGTACCTAACGTCAGTAATTGGTACAGCTGACGCTCAACCACCATTAATGGGGGAAGATGGCTATGTACAATCGCCAAGTCTTTGCGTTTTAAACGCTTGTCGATAAAATAAAACTGCACAGCATATAAAGTGGCGATGATTAGTACACAGTAAGCTAATAGAGATAACGAAATATGTGTTACCAAGCCGAGCTCAACATTTATTGATTGTAAAATAACGTGATGTGGAATAAATAAGCTGGCGAGCGTTAGTATGGCTGCAAAACCGTAGACTACAGGTAACAAAAGGGTCGCAGGAAATTTAAGTGACACGGCCGTAACCGACACCACAATAACCCAGCAGGTCAATAAGGCAACGTTTACAATGCTTAGGTCTTGGCCATCAGCGCGAAAAACAGAATTCACCAGCAGTAGCATATGAGCAAGAATAGCAACGGTGCTCAAAATCACGGTGAGTTTCTGGCTTGGACCTTGTTTGTGAAAAAGGCGTGAAAGCACATGCGATGTCGCTAACACATAAAACAAACTAGCAATAATTGTTAAACTAATAATCATCGTATTATGGCCACTTAATTTATTCGATAAATCCTTGTCTCATTGATGCCATTGTATTTTATAGCAAGGCAAAAGCATAGAGTTTGTAAAAAGAAACTCAAACAGCGCACTTGAATACTGTATTGTCGGCCATCATTTACGGTATACTGCTAGGAATTAAATTTTAATATTGCCTTTATTGCCGAATAAACTGTACGTTTTACAAGCAATTTAGGTGAAACTCGTTTTATCGGAAACTTTACATGTTTGAGAATCTCCAAGAACGCTTAGGTAAAACCTTAAAAAATATCAGTGGCCGCGGACGCCTAACTGAAGACAATATTAAAGATACATTACGCGAAGTCCGCATGGCATTTTTGGAAGCGGACGTTGCCTTACCTGTTGTTCGTGAGTTCGTTAAGCAAGTTAAAGAACGTGCCGTTGGTGTTGAAGTAACGAAAAGCTTAAGCCCAGGCCAAGTCTTTATTAAGATTGTTCGTGAAGAACTTGAAAAAGCCATGGGCGAAGCCAACGAAGAGCTTAGCCTTAATGCACAGCCGCCAGCAGTAGTGATGATGGCAGGTTTGCAAGGTGCGGGTAAAACAACCAGTGTTGGTAAACTAGCTAAATTCTTAAAAGAGCGTAAAAAGAAATCTGTATTAGTTGTGAGTGCCGACGTTTATCGTCCGGCAGCAATCAAACAGCTTGAAACACTGGCTGATGAAGTGGGTGTTGAGTTCTTCCCAAGTGACATTTCACAAAAGCCTGTAGATATTGCCAACAGCGCTATTTCGCACGCGAAGAAGAAATTCATTGATGTGGTATTAGTTGATACCGCGGGTCGTTTACACGTCGATAACGACATGATGGACGAGATCAAAGCACTTCATAGTGCAATTAATCCAATTGAAACCTTATTCGTTGTTGATGCGATGACAGGTCAAGATGCGGCAAATACTGCAAAAGCATTTGATGAAGCACTGCCTTTAAGTGGTGTGATCTTAACCAAGACCGATGGTGATGCTCGTGGTGGTGCTGCCTTATCGATTCGTCATATTACCGGTAAACCAATTAAGTTTATGGGTGTGGGTGAGCGTACAGATGCACTTGAACCATTCCACCCTGACCGAATTGCTTCTCGTATCCTAGGTATGGGTGATGTACTTTCATTAATCGAAGAAGTCGAGATGAAAGTAGATAAAGAGAAAGCTGCTAAAGTTGCCGAGAAAGTATTTAAAGGTGACGGTTTCACATTAGATGACTTTGCAGAGCAACTTCGTCAGATGAAGAACATGGGCGGCATGATGTCGATGCTTGATAAGCTGCCGGGTATGCAAAACCTTCCAGATGCTGTAAAAGGTCAAATGGGCGATAAAACTTTCGTGCAAATGGAAGCGATCATTAACTCAATGACCCCAAAAGAGCGTGCACGTCCTGAAATCATTAAAGGCTCTCGTAAAAAACGTATTGCTGCTGGTTCTGGTACCCAAGTACAAGAGATCAATAAACTGCTTAAGCAATTTACGCAAATGCAAAAAATGATGAAGAAGATGAAAGGCAAGGGCGGCATGAAGAAAATGATGCGCGGTATGAAAGGTATGTTACCACCGGGTATGATGGGTGGCGGTCCAAAATTTTAATTGAGCTTATCATTGAGCGTGTACAAAAAAGGGGCATATAGCTCCTTTTTTTGTAGATAAATTATGCGTAGTTGTTAGCTGAGTGTAAGATTTAAAGCCCAGATCAGTGTTTAATCAACTAAACTTACATTTTGCAGCAGTTCTTACTTGCAATGTTGCAAAAAACTCGTACAATTCCCCAGCTTCCCGTACTGGGGAGTAAATCTTATTAATGAAAACAGTCAATCTAATGTAGAGGACGGTATGGTAACTATTCGTTTGCAACGTGGTGGCGCTAAAAAACGCCCTTTCTATCAAATTGTGGTTGCGGATAGCCGTTTCTCGCGTGACGGTCGCTTCATCGAGAAAGTAGGTTTCTTTAACCCAATCGCTTCTGGTCAGGAAGAAAAAGTACGTTTAGATTTATCTCGTGTTGAACACTGGGTAGGTCAAGGTGCATCTCTTTCAGATCGCGTAGCTAAATTAGTTAAAGACGCTCGTAAAGCGGCTTAATAGGCGTAAGAGTAACCATGAGTCAAGAGAACACCTCGTATATTACAGTAGGAAAGCTCGGTGCCCCGTATGGTATAAAGGGCTGGCTTAAGGTGCATTCATTTACTGATGATCCCGAAGGGATCTTCGATTTCAGCCCATGGTTGATAGGGCAACAAGGTAAATGGCAGACCTTAGAAGTGGTCGACTGGCGTCGCCACAACAAAGGCTTTATCGCTAAAGTTGCGCAAGTAAACGACAGAGACGAAGCAATGGCTTTGACCAATGTAGAAATTTCCGTGGATGCAGCGCAGCTTCCAGAATTACCGCAAGGTGAATTCTATTGGCGAGATCTCATTGGCATGTCAGTTGTAACCGATAAAGGCTACGACTTAGGCACTGTTGATGACCTAATGGAGACAGGGTCAAATGATGTTTTGGTTGTGAAAGCAAACAAAAAAGATGCATTTGGCCAAGCAGAACGTTTAATTCCTTTTTTAACAGACTCTGTTATTAAAGAAGTTAAACATGATGCAAGAGAAATTACCGTAGACTGGGATCCAGGGTTTTAATGTCACAAACAAGTTCACTATGGGTAGGGGTGATTAGCCTTTTCCCGGACATGTTTGATGCGATAACTACCCAAGGGGTTACAGGTCGTGCAGTTAAAAATGGTCTAATCGACTTTAATTGCTGGAACCCACGTGACTATGCAACTGATAAGCATAGGACCGTGGATGATCGCCCTTATGGCGGTGGTCCAGGCATGTTAATGATGGTTGAACCATTGAAACAAGCCATTCTTGACGCAAAAAAAGCGGCAGGTGATGGTGCAAAAGTAATTTATATGTCCCCGCAAGGGCGCAAATTAGATCAACAAGGGGCAAGCGAGCTTGCCAACTCAGATAAGTTGATTCTAATTGCCGGTCGCTATGAAGGTATAGACGAGCGAATTATAGAGTCGTACGTTGACGAAGAATGGTCAATAGGCGATTTTATATTAAGTGGTGGTGAACTACCCGCTATGACGCTAATTGATGCAGTAGCACGATTAGTACCAGGGGTGTTAGGGCATAACCAGTCAGCTGAGCAAGATTCATTTTCGGATGGCTTGCTTGATTGTCCTCATTATACACGGCCAGAGACATTGGATGATAAGCAGGTTCCCGCTGTATTACTCAGTGGTAACCACCAAGAAATTGCAAAGTGGCGTTTAAAACAATCACTTGGCAGAACTTGGCTACGTCGTCCTGACTTGTTGCATAACCTAGCTCTGACTGAGGAGCAAGCGGCACTTCTTGCTGAGTTCCAGCAAGAGTACCAACAAGCTTGTGGCTAGAAGACAGTTACACCTAGGAAAGTGAGAAATATAATGGCAAAAGTAAACCAAAATATTATTAAAGCGCTTGAAGAAGAGCAGCTTAAATCAGACGTACCAGCATTCGGCGCTGGTGATACAGTTGTTGTACAGGTACGTGTAAAAGAAGGTAACAAAGAGCGTCTACAGGCCTTTGAAGGTGTTGTAATCGCTAAGCGTAATCGTGGTCTTCACTCAGCATTCACAGTTCGTAAAATTTCGAGCGGTGAAGGTGTTGAGCGTGTATTCCAAACGCACAGCCCTCTTATCGATAGTATCTCAGTTAAACGTCGCGGTGCTGTTCGCCGTGCGAAACTTTACTATCTACGTGAGCGTTCTGGTAAATCTGCACGTATTAGAGAAAAACTTAACTAATACGCGCTGTTTTACAACGCAAAATAAAACGGGTTGCAGCCTTAGGTTGCAACCCGTTTTGGTTTTTATAGCAAAAAATATCTAGTTACGACTTTCAAATTTAGTTGTCAGCACTTCTTAATATCTCTTTCTAATTTAAATATTCCCTTGTGATTCAAGCCGTGTAGAAGTGTTAGGGCTTTGTGCTTTGCTGTTTATCCTGTTACTATAATTCGTATTGAAAGCTTTACTTTTTTGTATATATTTTTGTACGTTTTTGGGTTTGAGGTGTATTAACGTGGTAACAGTGAATGAGCTTGATGAATTAAGGACAGGAATTGACGAATGCGATGCGCAGTTAGTTTCCTTGTTGGCAAAAAGAAACAGTATAACGGCTAAAATTGGTGCAATTAAGCAGCAAATTGGCGCCCCTTTGCATGCGCCGGATCGCGAAGCTGATTTACTTGAAGCGCGAAGACAAGAAGCGATTGCACAAGGAGTTAACCCTGAGTTAGTTGAAGATATTCTGCGTCGTATGATGCGTGAAGCATATCAAAATCAACAAGGGAGTTTGGCTTGTTCAGCTCCTCAGTTATCTCCTATTGTGATTGTCGGTGGGCAAGGTGCTATGGGTCAATTGTTTGCACAACAATTCATTCGCTCAGGATACGATGTACGAATTTTAGATAAAGAGCAACAAGCCGACAGCGAAGCGATATTAGCCGGTGCAAAACTTGTACTTGTAAGTGTGCCAATTAATGCACTTGAGCAAGTCGTTGCTGCATTACCAACACTCGATGATGACTGTTTATTAGTTGATATTACCTCAGTTAAACAAAAGCCTTTAAAAGCCCTCATGGCGGCTCACAGCGGCCCTGTGGTAGGTTTACACCCAATGTTTGGTCCAGATATTTCGCACTGGGTAAAACAAACGGTCGTAGTGTGTGAAGGGCGAAATCATGAAGTAGCAAAAGGGCTAATGGCACAATTACAGATCTGGGGTTGTCAAGTAGTTGAAATGGATGCCAAAAAGCATGATGAAGCGATGCAAATCATCCAAGTAATGCGCCACTTAACAACGTTTGTGTACGGACAATTCTTAGCTAAACAAAGCCATACGTTAGCAGAGCTACGTAGCTGCTCTTCACCTATTTATCAGTTAGAGTTAATGATGGTAGGGCGTTTATTTGCCCAGTCACCAGAGTTGTACTCTGACATCATGCTGGCGCAATTTGATGATGTAGAGCCGTTACTTGCGAGTTATCAAGACACCTTTGCAGACACTCTTGAGAAGCTAAAAGCTGGTGATAAAGAGTCATTAATAAATGCCTTTGCTAACGCAAAAGAATATTTCTCTGATGCAACTGCACATTTCTTAACACAAAGCCGTAGCTTACTTAATAAAGCAAACGATGCGAAAGTGTTAGATTAATAATTTGGTTTAATTAAACAAAAGCCCGCATCAAGCGGGCTTTTTAGTTTCAAATATGTTGTTGGCAATAATTGCCCTAATGGCCACCTAAGGAGCCTGGTAACGCACCTGTGTGGTGATTAATTAAACCCCATTGATACAGTAAATCAGTCATATCAGAAAGGCTGAATAAGGTCATGCTTAAACCGACAACTGTCAACACTATGGTATAAGGTAGCGCCATATAAACCATGCGCCCATAAGATAGCCTCAACACAGGGGCTAACGTTGAAGTAAGTAAGAATAAGAACGCAGCTTGTCCATTTGGTGTGGCAACACTTGGAAGGTTGGTACCGGTATTAATTGCTACAGCTAATAAATCAAACTGGTCACGAGTAATTTGACCAGCTTCGAGTGCAGCTGCAACTTCATTTATATAAACAGTACCCACAAACACATTATCACTGACCATCGACAGAATACCGTTGGCAATAAAAAACATCACAAGTTGCAATTGGCCTTCAAAGGTCAGAACCCAAGCAATTACGGGGGTAAATAAATGTTGGTCAATGATGACGGCAACAATAGAAAAGAATACGCACAACAAAGCAGTAAAAGGCAATGCTTCTTCAAAGGCTTTGCCAAGTTGATGCTCTTCTATAATTCCTGCACTGGCTGTAGCAAAAATAATTACAGACAAGCCAATTAGACCAACTGTGGCAAGGTGTAAAGCAAGGCCAATGATAAGCCAAACTGCAATAACAGCTTGAATAGCTAGGTTTACCTTATCGCGTGTTGTGCGTTTTTTCTCAAGCTTCTTCGCATGATCAGATAAAATAGTGTGAATCGGGGCGGGCAGTTTCGCACCGTAACCAAACGCTTTGGTTTTTTCCAATAAAATAGTTGTGGATATACCCGCAATCATAACCGGCAGGGTGATTGGTAACATGCGAAAGAAAAACTCGCCGAATAGCCAGCCAGCTCGCTCAGCAATAATTAAGTTTTGTGGTTCGCCTACCATCGTACACACTCCTCCTAAAGCTGTGCCTATAGAAGCATGCATTAATAAGTTACGGAGAAAAGCACGGAATTCTTCAAGCTCTTGACGATTGACCGGGCGTACTTGATTATCATCATTAATATCATGTTCACTACTCGAGTCCTTTCCCGAAGCAACTTTATGATAAATGCTGTAAAAACCCATCGCTACAGCAATGACAACAGCCATAACAGTTAGCGCATCTAAGAAAGCAGACAAAAAAGCTGCAGCAATCGTGAACGACAGCGACAATACAGTTTTACTTCGCACTGAAACAACAAGCTTTGTGAAGATATACAGAAGCAAGTCTTTCATAAAGTAAATACCTGCCACCATAAAGATAAGCAGCAAAATAACATCAATATTTTGTACTATTTCATGCTCAACTTGCCCAGCCGACGTCATCCCAATGAACATGGCTTCAATGGCAAGTAAGCCTCCAGGCTGAAGAGGGTAACACTTTAAAGCCATAGCAAGAGTAAAAATAAACTCTAACACTAAAACCCAACCCGCAAGATAGGGGTTAAGTTGAAATAATATAGGGTTTATTAGTAAAAAGGCGACAATGGTGTATTTATACCATTGAGGCGAGGTCCCCAAAAAATTTTTAAAGATCGCTGGTAAAATCCGCTGCTGCATCGCTGTACCTTATTATTTGTGCTTGTTGTTATTTCAAGTTAACTAAGCTTAGAGCTTATTTGAATTGTTAACTAGGTATATTTACTATACTTAAAGTATTATTCTTTTGGTGTATTATTGGGCCGAAAGGGCTTTTATTTAGCTATAAATAATAGATTTTTATGCACACCGGACTTAGTTTACTTGTTAGTTGCGGATCATCTGGTACAATCAGTGGGTTGTTCGCACATTGCGATAATAAAAGTTGCTAACTCAAGTGGAAAATGAATGAGAATTTTTAAAGCGAAAAGCCCAGCAGGTTTTGCTGAAGAATACATTGTTGAATCTATTTGGAATGGTGACTTTCCGCCGGGATCGATTCTTCCGGCAGAACGTGAATTGTCAGAGCTGATTGGTGTAACACGTACAACCTTACGTGAAGTACTTCAGCGTTTAGCGCGTGATGGCTGGCTAACGATCCAACACGGTAAACCAACACGTGTTAATAATTTCTGGGAGACGTCTGGTCTTAATATCTTAGAGACACTCGCACGTCTTGATGAAGATAAAATGCCAGAGCTTACCGATCAACTTCTTTCGGCACGAACCAATATCAGTGCTATTTACACGCGTGCAGCTATTAAATTAGCACCTGAGCGTGTAATTGAAATTCTTTCGCAGAGCGAAGAGCTAGAAGACAGCGCTCAGGCATTTGCTGATTATGATTACAAAGTTCACCATGAGCTTGCTGTGGCTGGTAATAACCGTATTTACGTGTTGATACTAAATGGCTTTAAAGGTTTTTACTCTAAAATTGGCTGTCACTACTTCTCTGACTCACGTACACGCGAATTAGCACGTCAGTTCTATAAAGACCTAACAGAACTTGCTGAGCGACGTGAACATGATGGTGCAATTTCGATGATGCGTAAATATGGTCATCAAACAGGTGAGATTTGGCAGCAAATTCGTGGCGATATGCCTGAAGACATCATGGATTAATAATCTGTTTTGCTGCTTTAAAATTACAAACCCAGCTCGATTGCTGGGTTTTTTGTACGTGAAGATAGTATTTTTAGCAAAAAGCGTTACCAAAAGTAACGCTTTTTGTTTAAAAATTAGTTTTGCGCGAGATAATCTAAAACAACCTGATGATGGTCTTTGGTTTTGAACTTATCAAACACGTGTTTGATTTTACCGTCTTGACCTACAAGGAAGCTAATACGATGAATTCCTTCGTATTCTTTACCCATAAACTTCTTATAGCCCCAAATACCAAAAGCATCTGCTATGGCATGATCTTCATCAGCTAATAAATCAAAGTTCAGCTCTTTTTTGGTTTCAAAGTTTTTTAAACGCTTGATCGGGTCTGGACTTATACCAACGATACGGGTGTTAAATTTAGCAAGCTCAGCTTTTTCGTCACGTAAGTTCTCTGCTTGTACAGTACAACCTGGTGTTGATGCTTTCGGATAAAAATAAACCAGTACTTGCTGCTCTTTTAATAAATCGGCTAACACGATTGTTTCATCGTTTTGATTTTGTAGACTAAAAGCAGGGGCTGTGTCACCTGCTTGTAGAGGATTAATTTTCTTCATACAGTGCTCCTTAACGAATGCGTCTAAAGATATAATCTACGTTCAAACTACGAGAAAGATCTTCAAAGCTCACTTTAAAATTATCAATATCAACGTCGACAGGGATATTAAACTCCAGTTCACAGCGCATTTTTAGTTCATTGTCTTCTTCATAAG
>NZ_JAKGAW010000055.1:0-25331 GCF_021532475.1 Pseudoalteromonas sp. APAL1
GATTCGAAAGAGTCGGGCTTTTTTGCGTTTTAGCTGTCAGCTTTCAGCCATCAGACATCAGCTGAACTGCGGGGTTGTTTAGTACAGAGACTCCCTCAGCACTCCCTGTTCATTCTCCAGGTAGGTTCGGTAGAGCGGAGCGAAACCCAACGAGTTAGCGAGTTTCTAGTTAGCAAGGGTAAAGTTGAATTGTTGGGTTGTTTAGTAGAGAGTCACCCACAGCAACAAAACCCCGTAGGAGGCACTTCAGTGCCGAATTCAGACCATAACAAGCATATTCATGGCAGAAACCATTCCTACGTGATGCGTATCTCAGACGGCAGATAATAGATGTTAGTTGATCTACCGGGTTGTTAAGTAACTGAGTCACCCTCAGCAACAAAACGTCGTAGTAGGCACTTCAGTGCCGAATCTAGACCAGAACAAACACATTCATGGCTAAAGCCATTCCTACAAGTACACTTTGCCTAGAGCCTAGAAGCTACAGCCCCCGGCAGATGGAGACGCATTACAAAACACCTCCACCGCGCGGCTGACAGCTGGCGGCTGAAAGCTCTATTGATGTTGGGTTTCGCTACGCTCTACCCAACCTACGGCAGACTTCAAACGCTACTCTCGCTAACTCATCCCCCAAAAACAAAAACGCCAGCATATAGCTGGCGTTTTTAAATCTGAAGGTAAGCTTGATATTAAGCTTTTGGACCTGCTGATTTGATTGCTTCTGAAACATCGTATTTGGCGAAGTTTTCAGTGAAGTCTGAAGCTAGTTTGTTTGCGTATTCTGCGTACTTCTCTTTATCTTCCCATGTGTTGATTGGGTTAAGAAGTTGGCTGTCTACACCAGGTACTGCCACTGGTACATCTAGGTTAAGTACGTCGATGTGTTGAGTTTCTACGTCAGCTAGTTTACCAGATACAATTGCATCAACTACAGCACGTGTCGTTGGGATATCGAAACGTTGACCAGTACCGTAAGGGCCGCCTGTCCAGCCTGTGTTAACTAGGTATACTTTAGCGCCGAATTCACGTACACGCTTCATTAGAAGTTCTGCGTAAACGCCTGCAGGGCGTGGGAAGAACGGAGCACCGAAACATGTTGAGAATGTAGACTCGATGTCGCTAGTTGAACCGATTTCAGTTGAACCAACTTTCGCAGTGTAACCGCTAAGGAAGTGGTACGCTGCAGCTTCTTCAGTTAGTACTGAAACTGGAGGTAACACACCGCTCACGTCACATGTTAAGAATACAACGGCTTTTGGCTCGCCAGCTCGGTTTTCTACTTTACGTTTTTCAACGTGCTCTAGAGGGTAAGCTGCACGGCTGTTCTGTGTAAGGCTGGTATCATGGAAATCTGGTACACGGTTTTCGTCAAGTACCACGTTTTCTAAGATTGTACCGAAGCGAATTGCATTCCAAATAACTGGTTCGTTCTTTTGTGATAGGTCGATACATTTCGCGTAACAACCACCTTCGATATTAAATACGCTACCAGGTGCCCAACCGTGCTCGTCATCACCAATAAGGAAACGAGTAGGATCCGCTGATAATGTTGTTTTACCTGTACCAGATAAACCGAAGAATAAGGCTGTGTCGCCTGCTTCACCTACGTTTGCAGAACAGTGCATTGGTAATACACCTTTTGCAGGAAGTAGGAAGTTTTGAACAGAGAACATTGATTTCTTCATTTCGCCTGCGTAGCGCATACCAGCCAGTAACACTTTACGTTGTGCGAAGTTGATGATTACAGTGCCATCACTGTTAGTGCCATCACGCTCTGGGTCACATACAAATGAAGGTACATTCATTACCTGCCACTCAGGGAAGTCAGCAGTATTGTATGTTTGAGGTTCGATAAACATGTTTTTGGCAAAAATATGATGCCATGCAGTTTCTGTTGTAACTACAACTGGTAAATAGTGCTCAGGATCAGCGCCAACTTCTAGGTGAGAGATGAAGTGGTCGTTGCTTTTCACGTGTTCTTCTACACGTGCCCATAACGCGTCAAACTTGTCTGCATCGAATGGGCGGTTTACGTTGCCCCATTGGATTTCGTTTTCAGTGCTTGGCTCTTGAACAATAAAACGATCTTTTGGAGAGCGGCCAGTGCGTTCACCGGTTTTTGCAACAAAAGCACCATTAGCGGCTAGAGTCCCTTCGCCACGACGAATAGCGTGTTCGACAAGTTCAGCTGCAGTAAGATCAACAAAACTAGTAGCGTTTGCAGTCATGTTTATACCTAAATTGTGAGAGATTGAACGGGATAGCTCTGGGGTTCTTAGTTTTCCCTTTTGCTAAAAGAATAGTAACAGAAGGATTAGGGATATTCGAGTGTCTGAAGGGCTTAAAAAGGCATATATTTGGCAAAAAACATGAATAATTTCAATGATACCGGTGTCATAAAATGTCACTTTTTCATGACACCGGTATCATTAGTTTTTAAACTTTTTTTAATAAAAAAGCCGCACTCAGTGCGGCTTTTAATATAATAATATTATAGTTGCAGTTTTAATTGAAAATAGACTTTATTTCTTGTTCATCGAAAATGTAGTCTTTTAAGCAATAGTGGCAGCTAATTTTCACTTCACCATTTGCTTCTACATCTGCAAGTAATTCGTCTTGGCCCACATTAACGAGTGCAGCAATAGTTTTGTCTCTGCTGCAACCACAGCGGAAATTGATTGCTTGTGGCTCGAATAACTGCGGGTTGTCTTCATGATATAGACGAGTTAGTACTGTGTTTGCATCTAAGTGTAATAATTCATCATCTTTGATGGTATTACTGATAGCTTCAAGATGCGTAAAGTCTTCAACTGACTTTTCTTTATTTACAGGCAATACTTGTAAAAATAAGCCAGCAGCTTTTGCTGATTCTGCTGTAACCTCAGTTGCAAACCAAAGGCGTGTTTTTAACTGCTCTGATTGTTCAAAGTAGTTTTCAAGACATTTATCTAAGCTATCGTGCTCTAGCGGCACAATACCTTGGTAACGTTCGCCTTTTGTAGGTGTAATAGTAATAACCATGTAGCCATTACCAATTAGTTCTTTAATAGTGCTGCCTGTTACTTCACCCTGCAGGCGAGCGACACCACGCATATTTTGTTTATCGTCACCATTAATTACAGCGTATTTTACAGGGCCATCACCTTGTAGTTGTACGGCGATTTCACCTTCAAACTTTAATGTGGCTGTTAATAAGCATGTCGCAACCAGCAATTCACCTAACAGTGTTTGCACTGCAACAGGGTAATTATGGTTCGCGATCATTTCTTGATAAGTTTTGTCAATTTGTACGAGTTCACCACGTACATCAAGCTGATCAAATATATAACGATGAAGTAAATCTTGTTGCATGAGTTGCATTACCTAACTTGATTTCAGTTTTAACAGTTCACGTCTTTGCTTTTTATCTGGTTTACGCTCAGGATGTGGAGCAAAGAAGCTGTTGTTCTTACGGGCGATAGCATTTGCTTCGCGTTTCTCAATACTTGCTTGAGTTTCTTGGTATAAGGTTTGTGCAATGGGGGCGCCTTGACGTTTTTCAAGGATCTTTTCTATTATCACAACCTTTTCGTCGACTCCTTGCAGCAGTTTTACGACTGCACCCACCTCGACGATCTTGCTGGGTTTTGTTCGTTGTCCATTATAATGTACTTTGCCACCTTGCACCATGTCTCGTGCGACTGAACGAGTTTTGTAAAAGCGGGCAGCCCATAACCACTTATCAAGGCGCACGCTTAACTCATCTTTAGTATCTTTCGACTGCTGAGTGTTACCTTTTGACACAATTGTGCTCTTTTAAAGCTGCTAATATATAGACAAAATCTACCATGAAACTTAATAACAAAGAAATAGTCATAGCTATTCCTTACCTGCTTTGTTCTGCAAAATAACCTCGTTTACAAAGTTTAATATAGGTGTGCTTGTTGAATGAAAAATGAAAAGGTACTATAGGCCAGCTATCAAGCTGTAAATTAAAAAAAGAAATAGAGTATATGGAACAACACTTACAACAAGTTAGACAGTTTTTAAACGGCTTACCACACGCCAAGCTAAGTGCATTTGTAGTGCTGTTAGTTGTTGTTTATATTGCATTTTTATCTTCAAAGTTGTTTTGGCTAGTTTGGCCTGAGCCTGATACCAAAGCATTGCCAATCAATAGCGGTTATACCACTTCAAAACGAGTTGAAACCGTAAACTCGAGACAAATCATTGAGCAAAATTTATTCGGTAAAGCAGTAGCCGAAAGTAAAAATGATACAAAAAAACAGAATAAAGTTATTAACAATGCCCCTGAAACTCGCCTCAGTATAAATCTGACTGGCATTGTTGCGGTAAGTCAAAATGATCAAGCTGGTCTTGCAATAATTGAATCACAGGGTAAACAAGAAACTTATGTGGTTGATGATGCTGTTCAAGGCACTCGCGCAAAGCTAGCTCAGGTATTACCTGACCGTGTCATTTTAGATGTTAATGGCCGTTTCGAGACTCTAATGCTAGATGGACTCGACTTCACTAAAACAGTGTCTATGCCAGTATTGGCAGAGCGTGAAGAGCCAGCTTTAATGGATGGTCCTCAGCTTGATGAAATTGAACAAATTAACGCGACAGAAGATGAAGAGGTAAAAGACGCTCTTATCGAGACCCGCGAAGAAGTATTAGACGATCCAGGGAAATTATTTGACTACATTCGTGTTTCTCAAGCGATGGTAGACGGTGAATTGGTGGGCTACCGCTTAAGCCCAGGAAAAGACCCTGCGCTATTTAAGCAAATGGGATTAATGAATAATGATTTAGCTATTGCAATAAATGGCTATCAATTAAACGATTTAAAACAGGCAATGTCAGCAATTAACGAATTACGAAATAGTACTGACGCCAGCATCACTATCGAACGCGATGGTGAGCAAATTGATGTGCAATTTAGCCTGCAATAACTAGCTTTGGAGTTTTTATAGAATGGTTCACGCGCTACACCTCAGAAAAATTAAGAAAGGGTTAGCAAAATATGCAGCGCTTTTTTTATTAACAGGATTATCGCTTTCAGTTTCTGCTGTTGAATATGCAGCAAACTTTAAGGGAACAGATATTAATGAATTCATTAATATCGTGGGTAAAAACCTAAATAAAACGGTGATTATTGACCCTAGTGTGCGCGGTAAAGTGAATGTGCGCAGCTACGAATTAATGGATGAAAAACTCTATTATCAGTTCTTCTTAAATGTACTCGAAGTATACGGTTATTCAGTGGTAGAAATGGATAACGGTATTATCAAGATTGAGAAAAGCTCAGACGCAAAAAAATCAAACGTCCCTTTGATCACTGAAGATAATCAAGCCAGTGGCGATATGATGGTGACGCGTGTCGTTAGAGTGAAGAATGTTAGTGTACAAGAATTAGGCCCACTCATTCGTCAGTTTAATGACCAAAAAGATGGTGGCCATGTTGCTAACTTTAATGCTGCAAACGTGATGATGTTGACAGGCCATGCTGCATCGGTGAACCGCTTAGTCGAAATTATACGCTCAGTTGACCAAGCGGGTGATAAACGCGTTGATATCGTAAAACTTAAATTTGCTACCGCAGACGATGTAGTGTCTGTTGTTGATAATATTTACAAAGATGGTGGCAAAGGCAGCATTCCAGAGTTTTTGATCCCTAAAGTTGTTGCTGATGGACGAACTAACAGTGTGATTGTCAGCGGTGAAGCACAAGCACGAACTCGTGCTGTTGATCTTATCAGTCGCCTAGATGGAGAGCTTGAAAACCAAGGTAATACCAAGGTTATCTATTTAAACTACGCAAAAGCTGAAGATCTTGTAAAAGTATTACAGGGTGTGAGTAAAACGCTAGCAGAAGATGCGCAAGGTGGTGCAACTAAGACTCGTACGCGCAACCAAAACGAAACAAGTATTGAAGCGCACCCAGATTCTAACTCGCTGGTTATTACTGCCCAGCCAGATACCATGCGCTCACTTGAACAAGTAATAGACCGTCTTGATGTACGCCGAGCGCAGGTACTTGTCGAGGCTATTATCGTTGAAGTGTTAGAAGCTGATGGTATCAATTTAGGCTTGCAATGGATTTCGGAGCAAGGCGGGATGATGCAGTTCAACAACGGCACAACAGTGCCTGTTGGTTCGTTAGCTGTTGCAGCTGAGCAAGCACGTGATAAAACGGTACAAAAAACGATTACAGGCAGTGAGACTGGTAATACAACGCCATATGAAGAAACTGTAGAAGGTGATTTAGGTCCTTTAGGGCAATTGCTTGGTGGTATTAACGGACTCGCAATGGGTATCGTGAAAAATGACTGGGGTGCAATTATTCAAGCAGTATCTACAGATACTAACTCAAACATTCTTGCCACACCGTCTGTTACGACCATGGATAACGAAGAAGCGTCGATGATTGTTGGTCAAGAAGTACCTATTATCACAGGCTCACAAACAGGCTCAAATAACGCAAATCCATTCCAAACAGTTGAACGTCAAGAAGTGGGTGTAAAGCTTAAAGTAACACCGCAAATTAATGACGGCTCTGCAGTACAGCTAACAATTGAACAAGAAGTATCAAGTGTTAGTGGCGCTACAGCAGTTGATATTTCAGTTAATAAGCGTGCTATTAAAACCACGGTTATGGCTGACGATGGTGGCATGGTTGTACTTGGTGGCTTGATTGATGAAGATGTGCAGGAAAGTGTATCTAAAGTGCCATTATTAGGAGATATCCCTGTACTTGGTCATTTATTCCGTTCAACAAGTACAAATAAACGCAAGCGTAACTTGATTGTATTTATTCGTCCTACCATTGTGCGCGATGGCATTAGCATGAATAAACTGAGCCACTCGAAATATAACTTTATCCGTGGCGAACAACATAAACAAAAAGAAGATGGTATTGATTTAATGCCGTTGACGGATGCACCAATCCTTCCTGAATGGAATGACGCTTTGGTATTACCGCCAACTTACGAAGAGTACCTAAAACAACAAAACGCGAATGAGCGCAACGATGACTAATGCAATTACCGAGATTAATGACGAGTTAGTCCATGACACGACAACTACTCATGATGAGCTTTTAACAAGTGATGATCTTGTTAGCTTGCCAACGAAGCGGTTGCCGTTCTCGTATGCACGTCGCACAGGCGTATTGCTAAGCAAAAATCAAGATAACTGGACTGTGTTTTATCGCGGTGAGTTAAACCTAGATGCACTGCTTGAAGTACGTCGTATTGCCGGTCATGGTTTTTCGTTAGAGCAATTACCAGATGATAAATTTGAGCTATTGCTAGAGGCTTCGTACCAGCGTGATAGTTCTGAAACGCAACAGATGATGGAAGATATTGGTAACGAGGTTGATTTATTCTCGTTGGCCGATGAATTACCGCAAACTGAAGATCTTTTGGCTAGTGATGATGATGCACCAATCATAAAGCTAATCAACGCGATGCTGAGCGAAGCAATTAAAGAAGGTGCCTCGGATATTCATATCGAAACATTCGAGCAAGAACTTGTTATTCGCTTTAGGGTTGATGGCGTTTTAAAAGAAGTATTAAAACCTAATCGTAAACTCGCTTCATTGTTAGTGTCGCGAATTAAGGTTATGGCAAAACTCGATATCGCAGAGAAACGTATCCCGCAGGATGGGCGTATTAGTTTACGTATTGCTGGTCGTGCTGTTGATGTGCGTGTATCAACGATGCCATCAAGCTTTGGTGAGCGTGTCGTGCTGCGTCTACTTGATAAAAATAATGCGCGCTTGAATCTTGAAGATTTAGGGATGACTGAGCGTAACCGTGAATTGTTCGCTGATTTAATCAGTAAGCCGCACGGTATTATCTTAGTAACCGGTCCTACAGGTTCAGGTAAAAGTACCACCTTGTATGCGGGTATGAGCCAAATCAACTCACGCGATCGCAACATTCTTACCGTTGAAGATCCAATCGAGTACGAGATCCCAGGTATTGGTCAAACTCAGGTAAATACTAAAGTAGATATGACCTTTGCACGCGGTTTGCGTGCCATCCTTCGTCAAGACCCTGACGTAGTAATGGTTGGTGAGATCCGTGACCTTGAAACAGCACAAATAGGTGTTCAAGCGTCATTAACTGGTCACTTAGTAATGTCGACTCTGCATACTAATACGGCAGCCGGTGCAATCACACGTATGGAAGACATGGGTGTTGAGCCTTTCTTACTTTCTTCGTCCCTGCTTGGTGTATTGTCGCAACGCCTAGTGCGTACTTTATGTAATACTTGTAAAGAAGGTCACATTGCCGATGAACGTGAGTGTCAGCTACTGGGTGTAAACCCTGCTGAGCCACCAACAATTTATCGAGCTGTAGGGTGTGAAGAGTGTAACTTTAACGGTTATCGCGGTCGTACAGGTATTCATGAATTATTAGTTGTTGATGAAACAATTCGTGAAATGATCCACAGTGGTAAAGGTGAGCAAAGCGTTGAGAAATACATCCGCAAGCATAGCCCAAGTATTCGTCAGGATGGCTGTAGCCGTGTATTAGCTGGCCGTACAACCTTAGAAGAAGTCTTACGTGTAACACGTGAGGAAGGTTAACTATGGCAGCGTTTGAGTACCGAGCCTTAGATGGTAAAGGTAAAGAGAAAAAAGGCATTCTTGAGGCCGATACGGTAAAACAAATTCGCCAAACTTTGCGTGATCAAGGCCTAATGCCTTTAGAGGTTGTTGCTGCGGCAGAAGGCGAAAAACAAGTGAAAGGGGCTAAAAAGTCTCTCTTTAGTGGTTTTTTTAAGCCAAAGATCTCCACCTCAGATTTAGCTTTAATTACCCGTCAGCTTGCCACCTTGATTCAATCGGCTTTACCTGTGGAAGGGGCTGTAATGGCGGTCGCAGAGCAATGTGAGAAGCCACGCTTAAAGCGCATGTTGATGGCCGTACGCTCAAAAGTAGTTGAAGGCTATACGCTTGCCGATGGCATGAGTGAGTTTCCGCATGTGTTTGATGATTTATATCGCGCAATGGTAGCAGCGGGTGAAAAGTCAGGTCACTTAGATCAAGTTCTTAATCGTTTAGCTGATTACACGGAACAACGACAGCATATGCGTAGTCAAATAACACAAGCGATGGTGTATCCGACTATCCTTGTTGTATTTGCAATTGCTATCGTATCTGTGTTGCTCGGTACTGTAGTGCCTAAGATTTTAAAGACATTTGAAAAGTCTAAGCAAGTTTTACCTTGGACTACAGAATGGGTTATGGCGGCCAGTAACTTTGTACAAAATTACTGGTTTATTAGCTTGGTGGTCATAACTGCCATAGCGGTAGGCATAAAGCAGGCGCTGAAACGACCGCATATTCGCTATTGGTTTGATGAAAAAGTGTTGTATTTACCGGGTATTGGTAAAGTAGCCAGAGGTGTTAATACTGCCCGCTTTGCACGAACATTAAGTATTTTATCATCTAGTTCGGTGCCCTTACTTGAAGGAATGCGTATTTCAGGTGGGGTATTAGTGAACGAAAAAATGAAAAAATCGGTGCAAGATGCAGCAACGCGTGTCAGTGAGGGTGCCAGCCTTCGTGCTGCACTTCAGCAAACGAAGCTGTTTCCACCGATGATGCTACATATGATTGCCAGTGGTGAAAAATCAGGTGAATTGGAACAAATGCTAGAACGCGCGGCAAACAACCAAGATCGCGAGTTTGAAAGCATGGTTAATGTATCGTTAAAGCTCTTAGAGCCTGCGATGATAGCTTCAATGGCTGTTATTGTTTTGTTTATTGTAATGGCGATACTGCAACCAATTATGGCAATGAATAAAGCTGTAGGTCTTTAAATCAGGGAACGGTAGAGTAGCAGTTATTACTGTGCTCTATAATAATTTATTGAAGTAAGTTAGAGGTATTTTTTGTGAACAAACAGTCAGGTTTCTCATTATTAGAAGTCATGGTGGTACTGGTTATCATCGGTATGATTATGTCAATTGTGGCGCCAAATATTATGGGGCAGCAAGAAGAAGCAGCAATCGACAAAGCACATCTAGATATTCAACAAATCGAAGATGCGTTAAGTCTCTATAAGCTTAAGAACAAAACGTATCCT
Organism: Pseudoalteromonas sp. APAL1; assembly: GCF_021532475.1. Classification (NCBI taxonomy): domain Bacteria; kingdom Pseudomonadati; phylum Pseudomonadota; class Gammaproteobacteria; order Alteromonadales; family Pseudoalteromonadaceae; genus Pseudoalteromonas; species Pseudoalteromonas sp. APAL1. The sequence goes on from NZ_JAKGAW010000055.1 coordinate 10,083, forward strand.
ACGACAGAGCAGGGGCTTGAAGCACTTGTTACTAAAACGAGTATTGAGCCTATTCCTAAGCGTTTTCCTGATGGTGGGTTTCTTGAAAAGCTACCAGAGGATCCATGGGGTAATCCATACCAGCTAATCAGCCCAGGAGAAATCGGTAAAGTTGATATTTTCTCGATGGGTCCGGATGGTGAAGCCGGCACTGATGATGATATCGGTAACTGGGATGAAGAAAAGCAATAATGTATATGCTTAGCCATTTGCTCAATGTTATTACTGAACAAGGCTTACTGTTATGGTAAGCCTTGGTCGTTTGCATTTGGCTTCTCGGGCAGGCAGTGCCAAAGGGTTTAGCCTCATCGAAATTTTAATGGTGCTTGTGGTAATTGGCTTTGTTACCAAAATGGTCGCTTATAGTTTCGATGGGGGGGCAGAGGAAGAACTCGAAAAACAAGCGCTCAAAATACATACCGCGATTAATATGGCATCTGAGTTCGCCATTTTGAACCAAGTTGAGCTCGGTTTTCATCTTGATAAAGAAACACTTGAATTTTTGGTTTTTGATGGTGAAAAATGGATAACCTTTGACCGTGAAAAACTATTTGCACCAATTAAAGTCGATGAACGGTTTAAGCTAACACTAAATCTTGATGATTTAGCATGGGCTGAACAAAACTTACTTGAGCAGTCTAACTGGCGCGAGTTAATGAGTGGCGGTGATGAAGATAGTTTACTTGAGTTACAAAAGCTGAAAATACCGCAAGTACTTATACTCTCTTCTGGCGAGGTGAGTGCGTTTCAATTGGTTTATGAGCTTAAAGATGAGCGTGAGCCGCAATATTTTATTGAAGGCGAATTCATGGCCCCTGTTAAGCTTCGTAGGGAACCAGAATAATGATTAAATCAACGGGTTTCACGTTATTAGAAGTAATGGTTGCACTCGCTATTTGCGCAATGGCGGGCATTGCCGCTATGCAGGCGACTGGTGAGCACATTAATCATCTTTCGTCGATAGAAGAACAAACATATGCATCATGGGTTGCTGAAAATGTCATGGTTGAGCAACGTGCCAAAGGTGAAAAGTGGGCAGGGAAGAACGGCACAAAAGGGACGCAGACACTTGCAGGTTTTGACTGGTATTGGCGACAAGATGTCGTGCCAACTGCTGACAAAAGCTTTGTTAAAGTGACTATTAATGTATTTGCAGATGAAAAGTTAGAATACCCAGTTTATGAGCTTTCTACTTATTTAAATAAAGGTGATAAGTAGTGAAGCAACGCGGTTTTACTTTGCTTGAAGTGATTATTGCCATGGGCATTTTAGCTTTCGTGGTGCTCTCAACACATCAAATTTTAGACTCGACGACCAAAGCCAAAGATGCCTCAGATGAAACCATTGCTGAACTTAACGGTTTACAAACATTGTTTCGGCTGATGGACCAAGATTTTAGTCAGATGACTAAGCGCCAAGTGCGCAATGAAGCCGGTGATTTTCAAGATACGTACATTTTAGCAGGGCGCTACGTATTGGACAGCCAATACGATGGCATTGGCTTTGTACGAGATGGCTGGGTTAACCCAATAAACTTACTGCCACGCTCTGAATTACAAGCTGTTGGTTATCGCGTTATTGATGATAACTTAGAACGTGTTTACCGCGTTTATGTTGATCAATTAGATAATATTGAACCACGCTCTCAAGTGATTCTAGAAGATATTGAAGAACTTAAGTTTGAGTTTTTAGATGATAAAGATGAGTGGCAAGAGCAATGGCAAATAAAAGCACTTCCTAAAGCGGTTGCCGTCACCATTAAAAAAATTGAGCAAGAGCCAATTCGTCGCGTATTTTTAGTGCCAGGTGAAGGTAAAGTTACGACCTCAACACAAGGAGCGAATAGTCAGCCATGATTAGTTTTAAACGCTCTCAAGGTGCTGCACTCGTGATTGTGTTATTTATTGTAGCGCTTGCTGCTATGTTAGCTGTCGAAATGAGTGCTAATTTAATGGTGCAGGTACAGCGCAGCAGCAATATTCAAAATCATCAGCAAGCAAAGTGGTATGCGTTTGCCGCTGAAGAATTAGCAATTAAAGCGCTAAAACAAGCTAAAGAAGATGATCCAGATAAAACACATTTAGGGCAAGTGTGGGCACAACAAGGAGGGGTTCCTTATCCAGTTGATCATGGCATGTTAACTGGGACAATCACAGATTTACAGGCGTGCCTAAATTTGAATGCATTGCATGCTGAACCTGACCTAGAAAAAGATCCTAATAACAAAACAAATCCAGCACATAAAGCGCTCTTAGCACTATTAGAGAATATAGAGGATTTACCCTCTGATGAGTCAGAAGAAGCCATGGCTGATAGCGTTTATGATTGGCTAGATGCTGATAGCATTACCTATCGCTCAGGTGCCGAAGAAGACGAATACTTATCGCGAGATTATCCTTATATGACAGCTAACAGTTATTTCGCTTCTCCATCTGAACTGCGTTTAATAAAAGGTTTTAACCCACTAGTGATGGAAAAAATACTACCATTTGTGTGTGTGATCCCAGGTAGTGAACTCATGGCTATTAATGTAAATACGCTACCGACAGAAAGTGCGATTATTTTAAGCTCACTCATTGAGGGGCTTAGTCTTTCTGGCGCAGAAACCGTTTTATCATCACGCCCTGAAAAAGGCTTTGATGATTTAGAAGCATTTTTTGAAGAGGTAAATCAACAGGGCGCACAGAATGTGAAAGCAGTTGAAGGCCTGTTCACCATCAACAGTGAATACTTTAAACTACAAACGCAGGCTGAATTTGCAGAGCTGCGTTTTTCGATGACCACCTTACTCCATGCCAATAATGGTAAAGTAACGATACTGGCGCGAAAATTTGGAGGCGTACAGTGACAGAAATATTGTTGATCCGTACGGGTCATACATTAACAGACAGCCTTAACTGGCTTATTTACTCACCAACAGAAGAAGAAATAATTGCTAGTGGCGATATTGCCAACGCGGCACATCTTGGTGAACTAACAGAAAAAGCACAATCACGTGAGGTCGTTGTTCTATTGCCAAGCGACCAAGTGCAATTAAAAACAGTAGCACTGCCAACTAAGTGGAGTCGTAAGCTAGAGCAAGCACTTCCTTACATGCTAGAAGAAGAAATAGCTTGCGATGTCGACGATTTATTTATCGCAATCGCTGAGCCAACAACTATCGAAGAAAAGCATGCAATTAATATTGCGATGACTGACCGAGAGTGGTTTGAGCAATGGTTAGCTCAATTTAGTGAGCACGCTATTGAAGTATTTAAAGTACTTCCTGACGCATTATTGTTGCCACGCGTTGAGGATCATACTCAGCTTCGCGCTGTAGAGTTAAATGGTCAGTGGTTATGTAAGCTTGGTGATTGGCATATAGCAGCTGTAGAAAAGAGTTGGTTGCACGGTTATTTAACCGCTATAGGTAATCCTAGTGTTGCTCATTTTAGCCCGGCAACTGACTTTCCAGACACGGTCACACTGACAGCCAAAACAGAGCAGTATGATTTGCCTTTAGCCTTGTTTGCAAAGCAATTACCTGAAGTAAGTTTTAACTTACGTCAAGGTATTTACCAGCTAAAGAAAAAATCTGCTATTTGGTGGGGCTATTGGAAAAAAGCGGCGATTGCTGCTGGCATCGCTTTAGTGTGTAGTGTAGGTGTTAAGTCTCTCGAACTTTATAAACTTAACAGCCAACTAGAAGCAACCAAAGCAGAAGTCGTCTCAAATTATCAACGTGCTTTTCCCAATAAAAAGGTACGTCCGCAATTAATTCGAAGCCAAATTCGTAACGAGCTGGCACTTATTGAGGGCGGAAACAGTGCAGGTTTCTTAGACTTAACTAATGATCTGGTTGCAATCTTTGCAGAAGTGAAAGATTTTACCCCAGAGACACTCCGTTATGATCATGGCCGCAATGAATTACGTATTCGTGCGCGAGGCAAAGATTTCCAATCATTTGGCAAGGTGAAAGCTATCTTAGAACAACGTGGTTTAACGGTTGATCAAGGTTCCTTGAATAATGATGGCGATTATGTCGTTGGTGAAATTAAGTTGCGAGGTGCTGCATGAAAGACCAATTAATTAATTATTGGCGTTCATTAAAAGAACAAGAGCAGCAACTTGTCATGGTTGCTGGCGTTGTGTTTGTGATTTTTGTGCTGGTAATGGGTGTGTTCAGGCCTCTCAATACAGCAATAGAAAAAGCTGAACAAGACAATATTAAGCAGCAAGAACTACTTGCTTGGGTAGATGACAGTATCGTCAAGCTTAAAGCCAGTGGTAGCGCGCGAGTCACCAATAACCGCAATTTAAGTCAAATTGTCAACAGTACTCGTAACCGTTATCAGATCACGATTAGCAAAATGCAACCAAATGATAATTCATTACGCTTAACAATTGATTCTGTTGAATTTAATAAACTTGTTGAGTGGCTTGATGAGCTGGTCAATTCGCAAGGGGTTCTCATCGAAAATTTAGATTTAAGTAAAGATGACAAGCCGGGCTTTGTGCGTGTAAGTCGTTTGGTACTAGAGAAGTAAGCGATGAAAAAAATTATTTTATTAATCACTGTGTTTGTGATGTGTTTTTTGGTGTTTACGCTTATTAAAACACCCGCCAGTGTTGCACTCGATTTAGCGGCACCTCATTTACCAAAACAATTGCAGTTGGGTAAAGCCAGTGGCTCACTGTGGGACGGCCGTGTAATGCAAGTGCGTTTTGATGGTGAACAATTAAATAATGTTCGTTGGCAATTATCGGGCTGGTCACTATTTACAGGTAAGTTAGTAGGTACTGTTCGCTTTGGAGACCCACGTGATAAGGCTGATATTTCTGGCCGCGCAGACTTTTCATATGGGCTATTTAATCAGTCAGTCACTGTTAAAAATACCACCTTACGTTTAACTGTTGAGCGTGCAATGGAGCGCCTAAAGCTGCCATTACCCATTAATGCTCAAGGACGTGTGATTGTTGACCTAGATGAATACAGTTCTGGTCAGCCTTACTGTGACAGCTTAGCAGGTGAAATTGCCAGTCCTAATATTGATGTGCAAGGGATGAATGGCTGGTTCAGTATTGGTCCGTTAAGTGGTCGCTTAAGTTGTAAATCAGGTGATATTGCAGTACTGGTTGATCCTGATAATCGTTTAGGGCTTGAAGCTGATGCAACATTAAAAGCGAATTTAGATTTTAAAGTTGCAGGTTATATTAAACCAGAGGCAAGCTTACCAAAAGAAGTGCATGATGCTGCAAAGTTTCTTGGTCGTGCAGATAATGAAGGTCGATATCCGCTTAACTTTTAAACTGGACTAATAGAACAATATGCAATTACCTGAGTTTTCAAAGCAGCAAAGTGATTTACTGAGCCAATTTTTGGCACAGCAACAAAATGCTCTTTCATTAGCACAAACCCAAGGCTATTTGTTTGCAGTAATTTGCGCACCAGAGCCGCTTGATGTTCATCAGTGGTTAGAAGAAATTGCGCCAGGCTGTGATGGGCAAATGGATGAGCAAGTATTGTTTGCTTTTATGGCCTTGTATCAAAAAATTAGTGAACAAGTATTTGAAACCGGCTTTTCATTACCTGTGAGCTTGCAATTTAGCTCACAAGGACAGGACTATTTAGATATTCAAGAATGCCAGCATTGGAGCCAAGGCTTCATACACGGAGCACAAGGCTACCTGAATAAGCTATTGGGAGCGCCGCACTTAGCCGATGAGCTCAAAGAAGCATTAACAACCGCCTTACAGAGCTTAGGTTTTTTTACCATTGAAAGTACTGAAATCGCCGCTATTGCAACCGAAAATGGTTTATCTGAAGGACAGCTTTGCCAGCAGCAATATGAAGTAATGAATGAGTTTGCCACTGGTTTTGCTGAACTAATAGAGGTGGCTGCGGTAAATAGTCAGCTTTATAATGATGAGGGCTGGAATTAACCCAGCTCTAATAGAATATCTGTGCAACCTTTTGCACAGCGCACAACGCCTTTACCTGGTTGATCTGTTTTTAAATCTAAGGTGAGGGCACCTTTACATGTTTCACAGTACAAGGTTTGTCCTTTGCTCAGCTTTTTTAGCATATTGCGTTGCTTTGCAAATGAGTCACTCGTTCTTTTATTAAGCGCTGAAAAATCCACTACTTGTTTAACCTTTCTTCCAATGCATTTGCGACAATACTACATACGCGGTTTAGGCGCTCGCCGTAAAAGTATAAATTAATATCTTTTTCTCGGCAGTAATGCAAATGGAATACTTGCAGCTTTTCATCGGTTGTAAATGTGTCTTCAACATACTCTAGCTCAGAGTTTGATAAATTAAGTTGGGTCTTAATATTACTTTTAGCTAGATTAGCCGCTGGGCTTCGATTTACTTTACTAGCATCAGAAAGCAAGCTTATGCCATCGCCTAATAAGCGCTCTCTAGGCTCTTTGATCAAAGGGTGGTCAATCGTGAACAATGCTAAAACAATAAGCACTAAAATAAGAAATTTTTTCATAACACAATCATCTTTGATCTAAGTAAAGGAGGTTTAGTGACAAGTTTAATAAAATGGTTGTTTTAAAAGCAAGCAGATAAGATTAAATAGTTAAAAATAATAGGTGAGATCAAAACCTGAAATTTTTTATAGATTGAGTATAATAGCAACGATAGGTTAGAAGTTTCAGAAATCTTTGAATGTAATGAGATGTATTCTGATTTGCTTAGTTGATTTTGCAAGCCTATAAATGAAAAACATATTTCCTAGTGGCGTTGAGGAATTTTGATGGATAAACAAATTAAAGTTAAAAATATCCCAACGGAAGTAAAAATCCAAAAACCGGAAAATGCTTCCCTTGATGATAGGTTTAATCCACGTAACCGAATTTATGTAAGAGCTGTAAAAGGTTTACATCAATTACTAAGGCAGCGAATTGGCTTTGTAGGCATGCTTGCGTTTATGCTTCTTCCTTGGATTAATTTTCACGGCCAACAAGCTGTATTGTTTGATTTAGTAGGTCAGAAATTTAATATTTTTGGGTTGACGCTTTGGCCGCAAGATTTGACTATCCTTGCTTTCATTTTAATGCTGGCAGCGTTTGCATTATTCTTAGTGACTACTTTTTATGGACGTGTCTGGTGTGGCTATACCTGTCCACAAACCGTTTGGACTTTTATTTTTATTTGGTTTGAAGAAAAGTTTGAAGGTAGTGCCAATCAACGTAAAAAGCTTGATCAGCGTCCTATGGACTTTGATAAATTTTGGCGTAAAACTGCGAAGCACACCAGCTGGTGGTTATTTTCACTTTATACCGCCTTTACCTTTGTCGGTTACTTCACACCTATTCGCCAGCTACTACCTGATCTGTTTACGCTTGATGCAACAGCGTATTCGTATATTTGTTTAGCGGTATTTGCGGTATGTACTTATGGTAACGCGGGTTGGATGCGTGAAATTATGTGTTTACATATTTGTCCTTATTCACGCTTTCAATCAGCGATGTTCGATAAAGATACCTTCACGGTAAGTTATGATGAAGCGCGCGGTGAAAGCCGTGGCCCACGTTCACGTAAACAAGATCCAAAAGAGCTTGGCTTAGGTGATTGTATTGACTGTAACTTGTGTGTGCAGGTGTGCCCAACCGGTATCGACATTCGTAATGGTTTACAATATGAGTGCATTAACTGTGGTGCGTGTATAGATGCATGTGATGGAGTAATGGATAAAATGAATTATCCACGCGGGCTTATTTCGTACACCACAGAGCGCAATTTAGAAACGCCTGATAATAAAACTCATGCGTTGCGTCCTAAATTAATTGGTTATCTCGTTATTTTAGTAATCTTAACCGGTGCTTTGATCACTAATATTGCGATGCGAAAACCAATGGATTTTGACATTATTCGCGACCGCAATCAGTTATACCGAGTTGACTTTAACGGCTTGGTCGAAAACACCTACACACTAAAAGTGATCAATAAAGCTCAGTACGACCAGACGTTTAATATTAGTGTTGAAGGGTTAGATAACTTTGAATATATAGGTAAGCAAAGTTTTACCGTTTCATCTGGCAAATCGTATAACGTACCTTTATCACTGGTTGTCGATCCCTATGATTTGAAGAAACCGATGACTAAGTTCGAATTTATACTTTCTGTTGATGGTCAGCCTGATGTGCAGATTTCGCAGTCGAGTAACTTCTTTAAAGGACAATAATTCAGTACACTGAGCAGATGAATAAAAAGCGGGGTTTTCCCGCTTTTTTTATATGATGAGACATTATGAGTAAATTTAGTTTTGTTGACCTGACGCCTGATTCAATTTTAGATGCAGTCGAGAGTATAGGTATTTATGCTGAATCAGGTTTATTGGCTTTAAATAGCTACGAAAATCGTGTTTATCAATTTAAAGCAGAAGATGGTCATCGTTATGTCGTTAAGTTCTACCGACCTGAGCGTTGGAGTAAAGAGCAAATTTTAGAAGAGCATGCATTTGCCTTTGAGTTGGCCGATGCAGAGGTGCCTATTGTTGCACCTGTGCTAAAAGATGGGCAAAGCTTATTTGAACATAATGGTTATTTATTTGCTTTGTTTCCAAGTGTTGGTGGTCGAATTTTTGAAGTTGATAATTTAGATCAACTCGATGTGCTTGGCCGTTTAATCGGACGAATGCACCAAGTAGCAAAAGCCGCTCCTTTTAAACATCGTCCGGTGATCAGTTGCGAAGAATACCTACAGACAGCTAAAGTTCAGTTACAAGCAAGTAACTTGGTGCCCATGTCACTTGAAAACCCTTTTTATACAATTTTAGATTTAGTTATCAAAGAAACCACCGAGCAGTATAAAAATGTTGAAACTATCCGCCTGCACGGCGACTGTCATGCTGGAAATATATTGTGGTCAGGTGATGCATTGATGTTTGTTGATTTAGATGACAGTCGTCAAGGCCCTGCAATTCAAGACTTATGGATGATGCTCAGTGGCGATCGTAACAATCAACTGTTACAGTTAGACACCTTAGTGGCTGCTTATGAAGAATTTTGTGACTTTGATCACAGCCAATTAAAGTTAATTGAGCCACTCAGAGCGATGCGCATGGTTCATTATATGGGCTGGCTTGCAAAAAGGTGGGATGATCCGGCATTTCCTCGGAACTTTTCTTGGTTTGCTGAAGACAAATACTGGGAACAGCAAATATTAGCCCTAAAAGAACAACTTGCAGCGTTACAAGAAGCGCCGTTAAAATTATTACCATAAATTTTAAATTTAATTAGAGACGAGAAAACAATGTTCAAAAAATTAAAGTTAAGTCTACTTATTTTATGTTTACCATTCGCAGCATTAGCAGCGAATTTTGAAGCGGGAAATCAATACGAAGTATTAAACGTTGAAAAAAGTAAAGCGCCGCAAGTTACAGAGTTTTTCTCATTCTATTGTCCACATTGTTTTCAATTTGAGCCAGTTGCAAAAGCGCTTGCGTCTAAATTGCCAGAAGGCACAGAGTTTGTAAAAAGCCATGTTAACTTTTTAGGTGGTGTTTCAAAGCAAACACAAAGTAACCTAAGTTATGCTTACCTAATTGCTAAACAGCATGGTAAAGGCGAACAAGTTGCTGACCAAATTTTTAATAGCATCCACAAGCAACGTGTACTGCTTCAAGACCTAAAAGATGTTAAAGCATTACTGGCCACTAACGGTATTACAAGTGACGTGTTTGATACTGATATTGCGAGTATGCCAGTGATCAGCGCAGAGAAGGCAATGCGTGACAAGCAACAGCAGTACTCAGAGATGGGCGCATTAACAGGCGTACCTACTTTTATCGTTAATGATAAATATAAAATTAATTTAAATACCATCAAGAGCCAACAGATGCTTGATGAGTTAGTCGCATTTTTATTAAAACAATAATGTTGGAGTGATGAAGTAATGATCAAGTTAGTAAAGGCTGCATTAATGGCTATGACGCTAGGTTTAGCGGCTAATGCAACGGCAGCGCAATACGAAGAAGGGAAGCATTATGAAACAATTGATGCACGCGCTTCTAAAAAGCCAGAAGTAAAAGAGTTCTTTTCATTTTATTGCCCCGCGTGTAATAACTTTGAACCGGTTGTAAAAGAACTAAAGCCGTTATTAGACAAAAAAATCACTTTTAAGAAAAGTTCAGTGAATTTTGTTGGTCCTCGTGACCCAGAAATTCAAACTATTTTAGCGCAATCTATGGCTGCTGCTGCCGTCCTTCCACAAAAAGAGGCGATTATAGCTGCTATCTTTAACCATATTCATACCAAGCGTGCACGCATTAATGAATTAGCTGATATGAAAGACATCTTCGTTTCACAAGGTGTAACAGCAGAAGACTTTGATAAGTACTACAACAGTTTTTCTGTACGCACGATGGCGTCTAAAATGGCACGTGATCAAGAGTACTATCAACAAAAAGGTGCTTTAAAAGGCGTTCCAACCTTTATTGTTAACGGTAAATACCGTTTAATCTTAGGTGCAGACTCAGGTATTAGCGATGCCAAAAGCATGGCTGGTTTAATTAATTACCTAGCAGATAAGTAAGCTTAGCTTAATTAAAATAAAAGCTCCGTTCGCGGAGCTTTTTTGTTGGTACAGCACATGCAAAAATTATTAGTTTCAAGTTGTTTATTAGGAAACCCTGTTCGTTATGATGGGCAATCGCAAAATTTACTTCATCCAGGCTTAGAAACACTCAAACAGCAGGGAAGGCTCATCGGATTCTGTCCTGAAGTAGCTGGTGGGCTGCCCACGCCAAGACCGCCTGCAGAAATAAAAGCAGGAAGAGTACTTACCAAAGATTCGCAGGATGTAACTGTACAATTTGCTTACGGCGCAGAACAAGCACTTAAGCTTTGTCAAAAGCAGGGCATTCGTTATGCGTTATTAAAAGAATCAAGTCCTTCATGCGGTCGCAATACTATTTACGATGGTAGTCATTCTGGAAAGAAAATTTCAGGCATGGGATTAACTGCAAAGCTGTTAACCGAGAATAATATAGCAGTCTACAGCGAGCAGCAGTTGCCAGCGCTATTTGCTGCGCTGGCAGAGAAATGATTTTATTTGCGTTGCAAAAACACACCTGATTCGATGTGGTGGGTATAAGGGAATTGATCGAAGATCGCAAAACGTTTTACTTCATGGGTTTTACATAGGTGATCAAGGTCACGCTCAAGGGTGTCTGGATTACACGAGATATAAATAATATTGTCGTAGTTAGCAACTAAGTCACACGTTAGCGTGTCCATGCCTGCGCGTGGTGGATCTACTAAGATTGTTTGGCAGTTATAGCTTGTCAGGTCAATGCCATCTAAACGAGAGAAAGTACGCTCGCCTTTCATCGCTTGAGTAAACTCTTCACTCGACATACGAATGATATCTAAGTTCTCAACTTTATTCTGCGCGATATTGTATTGCGCTGAGTAAACCGATGATTTTGAAATCTCTGTGGCTAATACCCGGTCGAATGAACCCGCAAGGGCAATTGAGAAATTACCATTCCCGCAGTATAGCTCCAGTAAGTCATTGCTAAGTGGCTGGCATAGTGCTTGTGCCCACTCTAGCATCTTGATATTCACTTTCGCATTCGGTTGCGTAAAGCTATTTTCGACTTGTTGATAAATTAATTCTTTACCGTTTACATTAAGACGCTCAATGACGTAATCGTTACCAATCACTTCTTTTTGCTTACGCGCACGGCCAATAAAATCAATTTTAAACTGTGCGCTTAATTTTGTTTTCAGCTCTTTAATTGCTTGTAACCACTGCTCATCTAATTGTTTGTGATATAACAAGCTAACGAGGATTTCACCACTTAGGCTAGAAAGGTAATCAATTTGAAATAACTTACGGCGCAGAATTTCGCTGCCCTTTAAGTTTTCGATCATGGCTTGCATCACTTCACCGACTAAAGGTGCTGCAGGGTCAAACTCATCAACACGAATTTTCTCTTTGGTTTGCTGATCAAACATGATGTGAAATAAGTCTTCACCCTCATGCCATACACGAAACTCTGCACGTTGGCGGTAATGAATAGGATCAGAGCCAAACACCTCTAATTTTTCGACTCCAAAACGTCGAAACTGGTTAGTGATGCGCTGCTCTTTCTCACTCAATTGTGCATCGTATTGAGTTGTATCAATTTTTATAACCGCCATGGCTGATTACCTTTTATCTCTTAGCTTTATAACGGCGCTATTGTAGGGAGCGCTGAGGATTTGTCTAGTTTTGTTATTTATTTTAGTGTCGTTTTTTTATACAAAAAACTTAAGTTATGTGGTTTTTGGCCGATAATGAGATAACCATAACATGGAGTCGGATCATGAAAATTGGCAATCTAGGCTATATACCTAATACAAATGTGAATAAATACAATGGCAAACAGGCACTGCAGCAGCCTGTCATTCAAAATCGTCAAGACAGTTATCAGCAACGCGGGCGAGAGCTGGCAGCAAAAGTTCTTGATGATAAACTAGCTGCAGCTCTTGGCTTACCTAAAGCTGAAGAGAAAAAAGATAAACCGCTATTTGATTTTGAAGAGATCGTTAAAAACGTACTCGACTTTGTTGGCGGCGCACTTCGCAAAGCAAAAGCCGATGGTGCTGATGATGAAAAACTCAAAGGCATGCTAGGTGATGCACGCAAAGGTGTGCAAATGGGTATCGACGATGCGTATGATGAGCTCAAAGAGTCAGGCATTCTTAATGATGATATAAAAGAAGGCATCGAAAAATCTAAAGAAGGCATCTATAAAGGTATAGATGAGCTAGAAGATGATTTATTCAACCCTAAACCGAACGCAGTTTCAGTAAGCCAAGCTCAATACCTTAGTTTAAGTAATAACGCAGAATACACTTTTACAACGGCTGAAGGTGATGAAGTAAGTATTAGCTTTGCAGATGCCTATGAAAGTAAATCGGCAAGTAGCTACAGTAAAAATGGCGATAACGAAGCGTTTGTTAGTGAATCTTCGCAATCACGCGACTTGTCATTTTCGATGACAGTCAATGGCGATTTAAATGAGCAAGAGCAGCAAGCCATCAATGAATTGATGGAAGACTTGCAAAGTGTCAGTGAGACATTCTTCTCTGGTTCATTAGAAGAAGCCTTTGAACAAGCGAAAGAGTTGAACTTAGGTAATGAACAACTCGTTGGCTTTACGATGGATCTGAAACAAACCAAAACAGTGGCTGCGATAAAAGGCTATGAAGAATATAAACCAGCTCCTGAAAAAGAAGTCGCCGAGAAAATAGCGCCGTTTAATGACGACCTAAAACAGGCATTTAATAAAGCCGGCGACATAGGTTTGCAAAATGAACTAGCTGGTATCTTACAATGGTTGAATCAAGACAAAGAGGAAGTCAGTAAGTTAGTTGATTATACCAAAGCAATGTTCGAGCAAATGAACAAGTTGCGTTCAGCTTCTGAGCAAGACTCATAACCGCAACTTTCTTTTTCTAAAACTGCATGGCAAACTGCTGGCCTTTGATGATCCGAGGTAAGCAGTTTGTCAGTCCATATTATGGTGTTTGATTCAGGTATAGGTGGAACCACTGTACTTGAACAGATCCAAGCATTGATCCCAAATGCTGATTATAGCTATTTCATGGATAATGCATTATTACCTTATGGTTCTCAAGGCCAACAAACCATTATTGACCGCTTACTTGCTTTACTTTGCTTTATAGAAAGTAGAGCGCTGCAGGTAGATATACTAGTAATAGCCTGTAACACCGCTTCAACATCAGCCTTAGAGGCAATTCGACCTTATACTAATATAGAAGTTGTTGGTGTAGTGCCAGCGATCAAGCCTGCGTGCGCTATAAGTAAAAGTAAACATATCGGGTTATTGGCAACCCCATCAACAACCAAGAGCCGCTATACTGCAAACTTAATTAGTACTCATAGCCAAGGCACTCGAGTCAGCTTATATGGTTCAACGACGCTTGTGGAAATTGCAGAAGCACTATTTCATACGCAGATACTTAATGAAGCAAAGCTTGCAAAAGTATTGAGTGATTTAGCGATAGCAGAAGAGATAGATGTGTTGGTACTTGGCTGTACGCACTTTCCATTACTTGCCAGCGCGATTAGTGATTACTACAAACAACGGATCATACTTATTGATTCAGGCAAAGCGATTGCTAAGCGGGTTGAGAGTTTAATCTCTTTACGTGGCTTTACCTTTACAACAGGTAAAAAAAAGCCGCTGCACTATTATGCAACGGCTCCTATTTGTCATTCGCAATTAAGTGTAGAACTCATTACGCTGACTGATCAGATCCCTCGCGGAAACCATTAGCCTCGTTCTCTTGTTTTTGTTTTGCTTCACGTACTTTTAAAGTACGTTGCTGGAACTCACTATCATTTAATTGATTAATTGCATTATCTGCATCCACTTCAGCCATTTCAACAAAACCAAAGCCACGGCGTTTACCTGTGTTTTTATCTTTTAATAAACGTACGTTGAACACTTTGCCTTGTTCTTCAAATAAAGCACGAACAACACCTTCATTTGCACGATAAGGTAGGTTGCCAACATAAAGTGTTTTTGTTTTTACTTCGGCCTCCTCACTTGACGTTGATGAAAGAGCTGCAATAACTAAAGCACCAATTAATAAGCCTGCACCAAATAGCAATGCTGGGTCTAACGCTAAGCTCGCGAATGCAAACTTAACAACAACAAACCCTAATACAGCAAGAATAACGGAGAAAAGAAAAGATTTTTGATCGGGTAATTTCATTTTGATCTACCAATAAACAAGAAATAAACATTAATTTAACATTGTGAACTTGCTATCTTAACGAGTTAAATGAACATAGCAATGAAATTTGCATTAAATTATGAATATTGGCTTAAAAAACAGCCATAATCGCAACCTGTTTTGCTATTTTCGGTAAATTTAGTTCGCTTTTTGAGCGAACAGTAAAAAGATCAAAAAAAAGTGTTGATCTGTTTTTAGATCTCCCTATAATGCGACCCCACTGACACGGCGGGCAGCAACGAAAGGCGCTGAACAATGTAGCAGAGAGTTAAGTGAAACTTCGGTTTCAAATTATCGAAAGAAAGTTTGAAATTAAGTATTGACTCAAAAAATTAAGGATGTATTATACGCATCCCTCGAGACGCGAAAGCAACTCGAAACGTTCTTTAACAATATAAAGCAATCATCTGTGTGGGCACTCGTACAGATTGAGTTCTAACAGCGAAGCTTAGTTTACTAA
>NZ_JAKGAW010000056.1:0-24489 GCF_021532475.1 Pseudoalteromonas sp. APAL1
GCTTTAAAAAAGCAAAAATAACGGCAAGAACTAATAAGCTTAATGACAGTAACAAATAAGGTAACTTTACTTGCTCTGCGGTTGCATGACTGACTTCAGATAAAATTAGCCAACCACCAAAGATAGGAGCGACGGTAGTACCAAGTGAGTTGAAAGCTTGTGTCATCGTTAATCGAGATGACGCGGTTTTTTGTGGACCAAGGACACTCACGTAAGGGTTTGCAGATACTTGTAAAATAGTAATACCCGATGCAAGCACGAATAATGCTAGTAAAAATAATTCGTAAACATGTGCTACTGCAGCAGGATAAAACAAGGCACAACCAATGGCGGCAACCACCAAGCCCACAACAATACCAAACTGGTAACCAATACGGCTGACCAATTTACCCGCGGGGATAGACATCACAAAATAAGCACCAAAAAAGCAAAACTGCACCAACATGGCTTGCGTGTAGTTAAGCGAAAACATACCTTTTAAGTAAGGGATTAAAATATCATTCAAACACGTTATGAACCCCCACATGAAAAATAACGTGGTCAATGATGCCAGTGCAAAGTGTTGCTTAGGCATATCAGCTTGGCTAGCTGAAGCCGCAACAGGCGTTGATACATGAGCCATAATTTTATCTCTAGTTAATTATATTTATCAGTTTGTTACAGCATATCCAGAACTAAACTACTAACAACAAATAGCGAAAAATGTTGCAACATCAAATGTAAGCGCTTACATTTATATCATATTAAATATAATTAGCAATTTATTTACAATAAAAATGTAAGCGCTTACAGATAGACTGTATATGCCTTTGGTAGCCTTACATTATCAATGCGAAGGATGACTCTTCAGTGTATAAATCTATTTCTCTTTTGCCTGATTCGTTTTTGCTTAAACCAGAATTCACTTTTGGTGTAGCGACAGCGTCATTTCAAATCGAAGGCGCCCGCGACACTCGACTTGATTGTATTTGGGACACATTTTGTGAAAAACCAGGAGCTATTGCAGATCAAAGTAATGGCGACAACGCTTGTGAACACATAGCTCACTGGCAAAAAGACGTCGAAATGATTGCCGATTTAGCCGTCGATGCTTACCGTTTATCAATTTCTTGGCCAAGAGTTATGAACCAAGATGGGACTGCAAACAAACAAGGTATGGCATTTTATCTTGAGTTACTAACGGCTTTAAAAGCGCGCAACATAAAAACCTACGTCACTTTATATCACTGGGATTTACCTCAGTATCTTGAAGATCAAGGTGGTTGGTTAAACCGTGATACAGCTTACAAATTTAGAGAATATACTGAGCTAGTTACTGAGCATCTCGGTCATCTCGTAGATTCATTTGCAACCTTAAACGAGCCATTCTGTAGTGCTTATTTAGGTTACGAAGTAGGTGTGCATGCACCTGGTGTAAAATCACAACAGGCAGGCCGACAAGCCGCTCATCACCTATTACTTGCCCATGGCCTAGCTATGCAGGTTTTACGTGAAAACTGCCCAAATACAGAAGCCGGTATCGTGCTAAACTTCAGCCCTACTTATCCGCTAACTGCTGCCGATAGCAAAGCCGCAGAGCTTGCTGATCAGTATCATAATCAATGGTATATAAAAGCCGTACTAGACGGATGCTATCCTCCGCTATTTGATCAGTTAGCAGATGAAGTTAAACCAACAATACTTGCTGACGACATGGCGATTATTAGCCAAGCCGTCGACTTTATTGGTGTTAATTATTATACCCGCATACACTACAAAAATACTCCAGATGGCTGGTTTGAAGAAGCAAGTTTAGCCAATGTACGTGTAACCGATATGGGCTGGGAAGTTTATCCGCAAGGCTTAACTGAACTGCTTGTATCACTGCACCAGCAATACGATTTGCCTAAAATGTACATAACTGAGAATGGTGCAGCTATGGCTGATACACTCAACAATGGTGAAGTGTATGATGTTGAGCGAGTCGATTATTATCACACTCATTTAAATGCAGTTTGTGCAGCAATTCGTCAAGGCGTTAATATTCAAGGTTACTTTGCTTGGAGCTTAATGGACAACTTTGAGTGGGCGTATGGCTACGAGAAACGCTTTGGGTTAGTGTATATTGACTATGATAGCCAGCAGCGTATTTTGAAAGAAAGCGCAAAACAATATCGTGAATTATTAAGACAACGATAAAAATAACAACACACGAGAGCACACATGCTGACAAAAAAAGAAAAGATAGCCTACGGATTAGGCGATACAGCAAGTAACATTATCTTTCAAACAGTGATGTTATTCTTAACGTTTTTCTATACAGATATTTTTGGTATATCGCCTGCTGTTGTCGGCACCTTATTTTTGGTGGTGAGAGTTGTCGATGCTATTACCGATCCATTAATGGGGGCTCTAACCGATTCGACCCGCACTAAGTGGGGAAGCTACCGCCCTTACTTGCTTTGGCTTGCCTTACCATTTGGGGTGATCAGTATGATCACCTTTACCACCCCTGACCTACCTGAATCAGGCAAAGTAGTTTATGCGTTTGTTACTTACACTTTGTTGATGCTGGTCTACACCGCTATTAATATTCCCTATTCAGCGTTAGGTGGCGTGTTAAGTAGCGATCCGAAAGAGCGAGTATCAATTCAATCATACCGTTTTGTCTTTGGTATGCTGGGTGGGTTAATTGTGAGTGCATGTACTTTGCCCCTAGTTAACTGGCTAGGCAAAGGTGATAACGCGACGGGCTATCAGCTAACAATGGCACTGATGAGCGGCTTAGGTGTGGTGCTATTTTTAATTTGTTTTCGCTACACTAAAGAACGAGTTACAGCACACAACAATGCATCTCTTAGTTGGAAAAGTCGTTTCAATACATTATGGCAAAATAGTCCTTTTAAAGTACTGTGTTTTGCCGCTGTAATGCTACTTACCAGTATGGTTTTGCGTACTACCTTAGCAATTTACTATGTTAAGTATGTACTTGGCGAGGCTGATTTGGTGACCTACTTTGTAACCATTGGCATGATAGGCAATATCCTTGGATGTGCATGTGCTAACCCTCTGAGCAAGCGAGTAGACAAGAAAACAGCATACATACGCTTACAATATATTTCTGCTGTTATCAGCTGTATTGCATTTTGGTTGCCTAGCGAGCAGATTGTGTTGGCATTTGTTATCTATTTCTTTTGGTGCTTTTTCACCCAAATGGCAACCCCGCTACTTTGGGCCAAAATGGCTGATACCATCGATTACGGGCAATGGAAAACTGGCGAGCGCTTAACAGGATTAGTGTATGCTAGTGTGGTGTTTTTCATTAAGTTAGGGTTGGCGCTAGGTGGAGCAATTGCGGGCTGGCTATTGGCTTTTTATGGCTATGAGGCTAACGCAGAGCTTAGCGAGACAACATTATCAGGTATTTTGATTTCATTTACCCTTTACCCAGCAATAGGTAGTATGCTTGTCGCATTTATCATGAAAATGTATATTCTTGATAATCAAACTGTTGAGCAGATTAGTGCAGACTTATCATCGCAACATAAACAATAACTTGGTTTTTTAAAAGGACAAACATGGCCACCATTTACGAGGTGTCGAAACTTGCAGGAGTCTCACTTGCTACAGTTTCAAGAGTAATGAATAACAATGCCAATGTCAGTGACGCTACTCGTAAAAAAGTGACAGCTGCAATGAATGAGTTAGGCTATCGCCCCAACTCAATTGCACAGTCGTTGGCATCAAATTGCTCAAACAGTGTTGGCTTACTGGTCTCTGAATTACAAGGTCCATTTTATGGCCCAATGATGAGTGGTATTGAAAACATTTTTCGAAATCAAGGCAAACACCTCATTATTGCAGCTGGCCATAGTGATGAAGAACGCGAAAAACAAGGTATTGAGTTTTTAATAAGCCGCAATTGTGATGGGCTTATTTTACACGTAGAAGCTGTTAGTGATGAGTACCTAATTAAACTTAGTAAAGGCCGTATTCCATTTGTTCTGATCAACCGCTACATTAGTCAGCTAAGTGATCGTTGTATACTACTTAACAATATAAAAGGCGGTTACCTTGCTGCCAAATATGTATTAGAAAAAGGCCACAAGCAGATAGCATATATTAGTGGCCCATTATGGAAGCAAGACGCCAAAGACCGTTTAGAAGGTCACAAGCAAGCGCTTGCTGAGTTTGGTGTTCCTTTTGATGAAGAGTTGCTATATCAAGGTGACTTCATGGAATCGAGTGGCTTTGAAGGGCTTGCGGCATTGCATCAACATGGCAAACCATTTAGTGCTTTAATTTGTGCCAACGATGAAATGGCTGTTGGCGCTATGGCAAGTGCAAGAAAATTAGGGCTTACACTCCCTAAACAGTTATCTATTATGGGATACGATAATGTGTTTTTTACTCGCCATGTTTACCCTCAACTGAGTACCATAAACTACCCGATTGAAGAAATGGGCAGAATGGCGGCTAACTGGATCCTGAATCAGGTTTACCAAAAGCAAACCCCGTCATTACAAACTTTATTTGAACCAGAGCTTATAGTTAGGCACTCTATCAGTGCGCTATAAGCTCGCTGAGTATCCCTAAATTAATAGGTTTTAATAGCACTTGTTCAATATCAAGCTGTTTCATTTTTTCAGGATCTGGCTCGGCACCACTCACTACCACTAAAGCTAACCCCGCATACTCTTGGTTAATTTTAGCTGCCAAATCAAGACCTTCACCGTCTGGCAAGTGCATGTCTAACAGCACTTTATCAAAGCGTTGATTATCGTGAAGAATATCCAGACAAGCAGCACAACTATCGGCAATGACGGTTTCAACCCCCAAACTTTCAAGTAATAGCTGGGTTATTTGTGCGGCATCACCATCATCTTCAACCAATAAATAACGTGTACTTTGCTGAGTCAATGCGAGGGAATCCTCCCGAGCAACAACAGGTTCTGTTTTACCTTGGCAAATATAATGATTGAGCACTTGATAAAGTAATCCAGTATCAACAGGTTTGGCTATCATGTCATTAAAACCAAGCGCACTAAGCTCACTTTTTACACCTTTCATTGTTGCGGCAGTAAGCGCGATGATAGGCCCCTGATAGTCCATTTTCCTAAGCTCAATGGTGGCTTCTTTACCACCCATAACCGGCATATGTAAATCAATAAACACAATATCGAAAGGTTTGCCTGCTTGCTCTGCACTGGCCACTTTCTCGATAGCCTGCTTACCATTTTCAGCAAACTCTACATCTGCCCCAGTGCTGGTGATCATGTGTCCAACGAGAACTCGTAGGTCTTTTAAATCATCAACAACCAACACTCTCCCTGAAGTTGAAAGTGTACTTAACTTTTGCTGACAATCAGGGCTTGAATCGAAACTCAAAACCTGTCGTTCAACCTCACGTATATTGCCAGGGTATATAGATAAGATAAATTCAGACCCTTCCCCTAAGGTTGATTCAAGCTCAATTGAGCCTTGCATACGAGCTAATAATTCGGCGCAAATCGCAAGACCAAGGCCTGCACCACCTACATCCCTCGACTCAACATCGGCAATCTGTTCAAAGGGTTTAAAAATCAGTGCCTGCTTTTCATGTGGAATACCAAGGCCTGTATCCTTGATACTAAAAAACAGCATTTCTCGCTCATTGACCCAAGCAGTCCATGCGCGCACGACTATTTCACCTTGGTTGGTAAACTTAATCGCATTATTGATAATATTGATTAAAATTTGTCTTAGCCGTGTGGCATCTGTATTTATAATCAATGGCAAGGCTTGCTGTGACTCAAATTTGAGTTTTAAGCCTTTATCCAAGGCTGAGACGCGCATTAAGGTATACACATCAGCCATAAGGCTATCAAAATTAACATCACTGCAATTTAGTTCAAGTTTATCGGCGGCAATTTTAGATAAGTCGAGCACATCATTAAGTAAACTTAGCAAGTGTTTGCCATTTCTATAAATGACCCCAAGTTCATTATTTAAATGCCGATTCTTTTCGCTCTGCATTAGCAGCTCGGTATAACCCAAAATGGATGAAAGCGGTGTGCGTAACTCATGGCTCAAATGTGCCAAGAAGCGGTCTTTAGAACGATTTTCTGCTTCCGCTTTTAATCGTTCAACTCGCTCATCTTCAACATCTCGGCGAGCTAAGGCGTAACGAATAGCACGGGCAAAGCGGCTTGAATTCATCTCGCTTTTTACGAGGTAATCAACAGCACCAGCATCAAGTGCCGCAGAATCAAGGGCTTCATCTGATTGCCCCGTAAGCATGATAATCGGCCCACGAAAACCGTTTGCAACAGCCCGTTTGAGCACTTCTAAGCCATCAGAGGCACCTAAACGATAATCTAACAAACAAATATCATGCTTGTTTTCGCTCAGTACACTAATGGCTTGCTCGGGGCAGCTTAACCATTCTACATCAAAGGTATGGGAACCCAATTGCTCCAAGTAATCACAAGTGAGAATATAATCATCTTCATCGTCTTCAACCAAGAGTAAGCGGGTTACCTTATCTAACATGTATTATCCTTTAATCATTGAGTGGTGTTGGCAGCTCTACAAATTCAACCCAATACTTACCAAGCGTCTTCATCAGCTCAACTAATCCCTCAAAAGTGACCGGTTTTGTAATGTATGAAGCCGCCCCTAAATCGTAACCTTTAACCATATCTTCTTCTTGCTTTGATGTAGTTAAAATCACAACCGGAATGCCTTTTAAATTAGGGTTTGTCTTGATTGCTTGTAACGCCTCACGGCCATCCATTCGTGGCATATTTAAATCTAGTAAGATCAAGCCAGGCCTTGGTGAACTTTCTTTTTCGCTAAACTTACCTTTGCGTTCAAGGTACTCAAGTAGTTCCACGCCATCTTCAACAAAATATAACTCGTTTAAAACACGGCTTTCAGCTAGAGCATCTTGTGTTAATAAACGATCATCTTCATCATCATCGGCCATTAAAATGGTAATTGGTTTAACTTTATTAAATGGCATTATGCCTCTCCTTGTAATGTGAAAAGGGATGTTTCCACAGGTAATTTAATAGTAAAGCTTGCACCTTCACCTACGCGACTACTCGCAAAAATTTCGCCACCGTGACGCTCTACAATTCGTCGACAAACCGATAGGCCAATGCCTGTGCCTTTATATTGTGAACGCCCGTGTAAACGCTGAAACGGAACAAATATTTTTTCTAGGTACTCTTCAGAAAAACCAATACCGTTATCCGAAATAGTAATGATCTCCCACTCGACCTCGCTATTATGAGCTTGGCTAAACTCTTGAGTTCGCTGGTAATTAATGTTTATGACTGGCGGCACATTCTCGCGTCTAAATTTAATGGCATTCGAAAGAATATTTAAAAATAGCTGCAACATTTGGCTCGGATCAGCCTGAATATGAGGAAGTGGCTCTAAATTAACAGTTGATTCTGACTCTTTAATAGCGATCTCAAGGTCATCTAATACCTCATTTACAACGTTATTTAAATCGGTATCTACAAAGTCTTTGCCACGCGTAGTAACTCGAGAAAACTCAAGTAAGTCATTAATAAGGTTAGACATACGCTGCGCCGCATTTTTCATACGGTTAATATAATCAATGCCTTTTTCGCCGAGATCATCCTTAAACATTTTTTCAAGACGGTCGCTAAATGCTTGAATTTTTCTCAGCGGCTCTTGTAAGTCGTGGCTTGCTACAAAGGCAAACTCTTCCAACTCTCTGTTAGAACGGCTTAATTCATCTGAATAGATGGTTAGCTCTTGAGTACGCTCTGCTACTTTTACAGCTAAATTTTCATTCTGTTCTTCTAGATCAGCTCTATATTTTGCTGCATTACGAGCGTTAATTCGTGTTAAAACAAACATACCGATCAGCAATAAGGTACTTGTAACAGCAGTAATTGCAAAAGTTAACTTTGCTTCGTTCTTAATTTCTAAAAGCTCAGAAAATAACTCTATTTTAAAATTAAGCTCCCGCATCTGGATTTCATCAACGGCTGTGCGTATCTCTTTGTATAAATCGCGTCCTTTATCTGTAAGTAACAATTGACGGGCTTTTAAATCTTTATTAGCCAATGCAAGATCTGTGGTTTTGGTCATCACAGCAACTTTATCATTGACTAAATAAATCATCCTTGCGATACGATCAGCTTGTCCCGGTATTTCCGAATGAAGACTTTTCACCAGCATTATTTGTGCTTGCATTGAGGCAATTGCATCATTGTATGGCATTAAGTAATCTTCACGATCAGTAAGCAAATAGCCACGCTGCCCTGACTCAGCTTGAACAACAGACAAGTGTAATCGTTCAATAGCTGTATTTAGAGAGTTGGTATTATCTAGACTGTTCTGGATCTCAGTTAATGAGCGAATACTATTAATAGCTAATATAGCGTTTGCAACCACAATGCACAGCACGACAGCGATAAAGCTCGCCCAGCTAATGGTGATTTTTCCCTTCTGTTTTTTTCTTTGCATTTGCTTTCCGTTACTCACTAGCGTGGGTATCACTAATTAATTGTAATTGCTCACTACACTGTTGGCAGTTAGCAATTATTTTATCAAGTGCATCAAGTGCTTTTTGCTTTGGCATATCATTTTCTAATACAAGCTTAACTAGCTCTGCATTCATTGAAATACGATTCAATGGTGCGCGTGCATCATGGACTAACTTACGTAAAGACTCGTCATTATTCATAGCTATCCTTTATTATTTGTATTCGCCAATGCCTCCGTAAGCATTTAAACGGTTGTAGAGTGTTTTTGTGCTGATCCCTAACATCTGGGCAGCAATTGTTTTATTTCCTTGTACTTTATCCAATGTCGCGTGGATCAGTTCTTTTTCCACCTCTTCAATGGTTTGTCCTGCCATTACTTGGTTGTTTTGTGTTTCTTTATTTACTTTCGAGAAAGGAGACTCTAATGACTCAGGTAAAACAATTGCCGTACCTTTAGGATCGCTCATAATAAAAGCGCGATGTATTGCATGGCGAAGCTCACGCACGTTACCAGGCCAATCATGAGCCTCAAGCTCTTTTAACTGGCTTGCTTGCCACTTAAAGTCAGTGCCATTTTCTTCATTGAGTTGTTCTAAAAAGGCATTCGCAAGCAGTGGAATATCTTCTTTGCGCTCACGTAGCGGTGGAATATCAATAGGGAATACCGCTAAACGAAAGTAAATATCTTCACGAATAACATTGTTTTGCGCAAGATCTGTTAAAGTACGGTTGGTCGCAGAAATAACCCTACAATTCACCGCTTGCTCTTTTGTACCGCCCACTCGGGTTACTTTTTTGCTCTCAAGCACACGTAATAAGTTTGGCTGCATATCAATCGGCATTTCGGTGACTTCATCTAAAAACAACGTACCACCAGCAGCTTGTTCAAACACACCCTCTTTACGCGCAATCGCACCTGTAAACGCGCCTTTTTCATGACCGAAAAGTTCGCTACCAATCAGCTCTTTTGAAAATGCGCCGCAGTTGGTAGCCACGAGTGGACCATCGCACTCGGTTGCGTTATGAATAGCCTGCGCAACAACCTCTTTACCGGCACCACTTTCGCCCATTAACATCACATTGGCTGATGTTGCTGCCACACGCTCAATCATAGTATAGAGTTTTTTCATCACTTCTGACTCACCGATTAAGGTGCCAAAATGACGCTTAATTGAAGGTGCTGACTTTTTCTTATCAGACGCTTTTTTAGGGTTTAAAACACGCTCAATGTCTTCGCGTTGTAGCGGCTTTACCAAATGCCCCACATTAGCTTCACACATCTCGGCTAATTTACCTTTTACTGATGGGTGACCAGAAATAAGCGTAACTCGCGGAGATTGACCTATTTTTTTTAGGTGTTCGAGTAAGTGTAAACCACTGCCGTCTGGTAACATAAAATCTAAAAAGACGTGGTCAAACGTATTATTTTCAAACCATTGCTCAGCTTCGGCAAGATTGGCAGCAGTATTAATGTTATGCCCAAGGAATTCAACGATGTGACAAACAACATCACTAAATTCACTGTCATCATCAACCAAAAGTACATTCAACATATTAATTCCCTAAGCTTTTTTCATCATTCTACGCAAAGTTTTTCTGAAAAGAAAATACTACACATAGAGTGCATATGCAGTTATTTATTCCGACATTTTACCCCAACAAGTTCCATTTTGGGGTAAAAAAATAAATCTAATATCATTTACACGCTATAGTAACAACTCAAATATTAAATTAAGCTGTATTTGATTAAATACAAGAAGTTTTATGGCACATGAAGTTATTAAAAAAAGTACTCCACCCAAGTTTAAGTGAACAGTATGGTAGTGTGTTTATTCGCAACACAGCACGAGCCATTGTATTGAAAGGTGAACAAGTACTACTTTTATATACCGCCCGTTATGATGACTACAGCTTACCTGGCGGTGGTATCGATGACGGTGAATCTATCGAGCAAGGGCTACTCAGAGAGCTTCATGAAGAAACTGGCGCGCAACAAATAAAGATTAAACATCCCCTTGGTTTATACGAAGAGATCAGGCCTTGGTACAAAGACGATTTTGATTGTGTGCATATAAAATCTTACTGTTATTTTTGTGAAATAAGTGATGAATTTGCAGATCCAAAAATGGAACACTACGAAGTTCAAAACGGTATGCAACCCAAATGGGTAAACATATTTGATGCCATAGCACACAATGAAACAACTATGGCAATGAGTGATAAGCAGGGATTATCGATACAGCGCGAAACTTATTTACTCAAGCTGATTGCCAACACGCTTTAAGCTTATTTTGCTATAAAAGCACGGTATATTTTACTATACCGTGCTAACACCTTTTAATACTTATACAGCCTTAGGTGAAGCGTAGTAGCGCCATATTCCTAATAAATTACTCAATAGAAATACCGTTTCCATTACCACTGCGACTGGGGAAAACATGATCGCATTATGTGTTATCCAACACAGTGTACCTATAACCATCATAAGCCTTAATGATAGGTCTTTGCCTTGGAACGACGCGTAGGTTTGAATTAAAGTTGCAACTAAGGCAATAAAACTTACCCAGTTATACCAAGTTAGGCTCACAGCGGTAATACTTATCAACATAAAAGTAACCATCACCCAAGTTTTACGAGCAAAAATACAATATGCATAGCGCACTGCCGCTATTAGCATTAAGCTTGCGGCACTTAAATTTTCAAGTAGCAAAAAGTGAACTGATGTGAGTAATACCGAACTAAACAAACAGGCTAAAATAACGTGCCTTTGCCTAAATTGAAAAGATGCTAAATCGAGTAATGTGGCGATTGCAACTAAGCACTGGGATAAAATAAACATAACGACTCCTGAAAAACCAGCAGTGTAATGTTCACCGTTTTGCCACACCTTAACTTAAGTTAAGACGCCCTCTAATTCGTGATAAAGAAATAGCTGAGATCCCTAAATACATAGCAACCTCACTTAAACTCAATTGCGAAAGCCAATGCGGTTTATTATCCAGCAGATACTGATACCTTTGCTCTGGCGTATTAAGTAGTAAAAAGGCTTCTTTTGCCTCCTTAAATAATAACTGCTGAGTAATTAACCTATGTTTTAATTCTTGCCAATCAGGGCCATCAAGTAAAGCCAAAGGTACTTTAATAAGCTCAGCATCTCGTATCACTTTAAGCTGGTAAAACGCATTAGTTTTGGTCAACCAGTTGCCATAGAGCAGTGCAAACTCATCTTGAAAATAAAACTCTTTGCACTTTTCTGAGCCCTGCTCTGATGCATGTATTGCCGCAAGTACGCCAGAAACAATCAAATAACCCACATCTTGTTGATTGCCTTGTTGCAATAGAACATCACCTTTAGCATAACGCTTCATTATGCATTGCCCAGCAAGCTTATGGCGAAATTCACTGGCAAGCTGATGATAACTATCACCTAGCGGAAGTAACTGGGTATCACTCAAGATTGCCAACCTTGCATTAGTAATTCAGTAATTTGCTTAGCGTTAATACCTTCTCTGGCAATAAAGCGCTCACCACACCAAAGCGGTGTAAAGCCACTGTCGCCATTTGCTTCCGCTTTTGAGCGCAATGCCGTCATCGCAATTGACGCATAAGGAAAAGGTGGCGCTTGCTCTGGCATCGCACCTAACTGTTGCATCACTCGATTGCGTATTCCTCGCGCCGGACGACCAGAAAACAAAGTCGTCAATTCAGTTGAATCTGGCGAAACTGTTTTTAATGCTTCACGATGTAATGTGCCTGTCGTAGCTTCTTCACACAGTAAGTAAGCGCTCCCAACCTGCACCGCAGTAACACCTAATGCTTGGTACTGGGCTACATCTTCAGCTGTGCAAATTCCACCGGCAGCAATAACGGGTATATCAAGCTCTACACACTCTCGCACTAATTGTACTGTGGTTGGTTGCAGCGATAAGTCCATTGATAAAAAATGGCCGCGGTGGCCGCCTGCTTCAATCCCTTGTGCAATAACTGCATCGGCACCGTTTGCTTGTAACCAATGTGCTTCATCAAGGGTTGTGGCGGATGAAAGAACGACCCCGCCCCACGCTTTAATTTGAGAAAGAATATTTTTACTTGGCAAACCAAAATGAAAGCTCACAACTGGCGGCTTATAAGGCGCAATTACATCAATAACCTGCTGATTAATAGGCTGGCGTGAAGCGTTTCGGGTAAATTGTGAGGCATCAACAGCAAACTCCTCAAAATAAGGTGCAAGCACATTATGCCAAGCAGTCTGCTGCTCCAATGTATAGTCAGGTGTATGATGACAAATGAAATTAAGATTATAGGGTGTGTCTGTATGCTGACTAATGTAATCAAGCTCTGACTTTAATTGCTCAGTCGAAAGCATAGCGCAAGGTAACGAACCAAGCCCCCCAGCTTCACATACAGCCACTGTCAATTTGGCATTTTGCACACCCGCCATCGGCGCTTGAATAATTGCCAGCTCGGTATTCAACACAGAATTTATCATTACGTATTCCTTGTAAGTTTTGCAGCCTATTGCAGTTTTTACATATCAAAGCAAATAAAACACTAAAGAAAAAACAACTAAAATATTAAAAAACAATAAGATAAAAACAAATGCAAGTCGGTATTACCTTTGCAGGTTACACATTACATTTTAAAGGAGGTAATAATGACTGATACTGTAACTACAATCAATCCAACCTATGAACAACCCCTAGAAACCTATAGTTTAATGTCATTGCAAGAAGCCAATGCAGAAGTCGACAAGTGTCATCAGGCATTTTTATCATGGCGTGATACCACACTCGAACAACGTGCAACACTCCTCAATCAACTTGCTGAGGTTATTGAGTCTAATAAACAAGAATTAGCTCAATTGATGACCGATGAAATGGGCAAGTTATATCAACAAGGCCTTCAAGAAGTTGAGCTGTGTGCTGCAATTTGTCGCTACACTGCTGAACAAGGACCTACAGTTCTTGCTGATGAAAGCCGCGATATGCAAAATGGCCGCGCAATTATCAGCTATCAGCCAATTGGTGTTATTTTAGGTATTCAGCCTTGGAATTTCCCACTTTACCAAGTCATTCGCTATGCTTGCGCTAACATTATGGCGGGCAATACCACGGTTCTTAAACACGCAGGTAATGTATTTGGCATGGCCGAAAAGATTGAGCAACTGTTTTCGCAAGCAGGTTTTCCAGACTATTGCTTTAAGAACCTACTTATCGGTGGCAGTACAGCAAGTGAATTGATTGAGCATAAAGCTATTCGCGGTGTCACATTTACTGGCAGTGACGAAACCGGTAAAAAGGTCGCTGAGCGTGCGGGTAAACAGGTCAAGAAAACCGTATTGGAACTTGGCAGTAATGATGCCTACGTCGTGCTTGATGATGCAGACTTAAACACAGCGATCACGGCATGTACTCAAGGACGTTTAATTAATAACGGCCAAACCTGTGTTGCCGCAAAACGCTTTATTGTGGTTGATGCCTTATACAATGATTTTAAAGCTTTAATTAAAGAGCAATTTGAGCAAGTCGTTCTTGGCGATCCGAATGATGCAAAAACCACGCTGGGTCCAATGGCTCGTAAAGATCTACGCGATAAACTACATCAACAAGTAACTGAGTCGGTAGAAGCCGGCGCAAAAGTGCTTACTGGTGGCTATATTCCAGAACACTCGGGGTGCTATTACAGCCCAACGCTACTTGAGAATATCAAACCGGGCATGCCCGCCTATGATGATGAATTATTTGGCCCTGTAGCATCGCTTATCAGAGCAAAAGATAATGATGAGGCAATGCAAATTGCTAATGACTCGCGCTATGGTCTTGGCGGCGGTATTTTTTCAAAAGACGAGCAAGCTGCCATTGAGCTTGCAAAGCACCACTTTGATACCGGTATGGTGAATATCAACGGCTATGGGCTAGCCCAGCCAAACCTGCCATTTGGTGGTGTAAAAGACAGTGGCTATGGCCGTGAACATGGCGGCTTTGGGCTACGAGAATTTGTTAATATCAAAACCATTATGGTCAACGACTAAACACAAAAAAGGGCTCTACGGAGCCCTTTTAAATACCTAATCATTATCATTCTTCAAACATTGGCACCTGTTGCTTTGACACTGTTGGCATTTTTAACTCATCCACCGCTTTTTCTTTATCTATTTGCTCTTGCTGTTTTTGATTGTCAGAATCTGGGTTATAAACAAGCTCAGTAAGAAGCGCAAAATGATCAGAACCATATTTTGCCAACCGCTCAATACGTTTCACACTAAACTCATTACTATGAAAAAGGTGATCTAGTGGCCAACGCATAAAGAAATAACTGGCATGAAAGGTATTAAAAAAACCTCTCCCTTTACGTGGGTCTAACAAACCACTGATACGCATAAACAAGCGGGTACTACGCGACCATGCAACATCATTTAGATCACCGGCAACGATACAAGGTCGCTGCCTGTTTTTAAGTGCTTTCGCTAAAATAATCAGCTCAGTATCACGTGGCCGAGAGCTGTCTTCTTCTGTTGGACTTGGTGGTGCAGGATGAATAAAGTGCCCTTGTACTTCTACGCCATCTGCATCTTCAAATAAAATATGAATTGAGGGAATTTCGCTTTCGATAAGCTCACACACTTGTTGTTGTTTAATTTTAAACTTACTGTACAAGTGCATGCCATAGCGATTATCTTTAGGGCAGTAGACACGATATGGGTACTCTTGTTCTAAACTGCTCAGTTTTTTTTGCCAAATTTGATCAGACTCTAAGGTTATGAATAGGTCTGGTTGGTGAGTTTTAACTAAACCTATGAGTTTGTCATATTCAGTGTTCGACATCAGTACATTTGCCGACATAATACGAATACTGTGCCTATCATCTTTATTGCTTGAGGCAACTTCTTTATTAGCCAACCTTGTGTAAGGGTAAATCCAACCAACTTGCAGTAGCAGAACTAGGATACTAGCCAGAGCACAGCCAATAAAAAGCAATGACTCCATTCGACTGATTAAATAACATGATACAACTAAACACATTCCTGCAAGGTAAACCACTTGCAAACGTACAAAGTCACAACTACGAATTAAATAATGTTGGGAGTATGAAAATGGCAGGATTGAGACCACCAGCAGCAGAGCTAGCAGTATACTCAATCCATAAGTCATACAGCTTTGTAGCAAAACTAGCGACTCAATATTGATACAATTTCGCGAGTGTCTTCAACTAAACGAACAACAGTATTGTCTACCTCAATAGAAATTAATCCATCGCGATCACGCGAGTTAATTATTTTACCGCGGCGGTAAATATCACGATCGAGAATGTCGCCCTTACGAAGTTTTTTCTGCCAACCTGGTGGTAAATCACCACCGTTATCTAGCTTTTTCTCTAGACCCGGTGGAAGACTCTTTCCTTTGTCTTTGTCCTTATCTTTTGCCAATACACCTGTTGTGGCTAAACTTAATCCCAACACAGCAACCGTTAATAATGCTTTCATGCAAATACTCCTTTTTTATATACACTTTTAAGCGTAGCAAGTTTTCCTGAACAAGGTATGAAATAACCAAAAAAAGCCGCATTAGCGGCTTCTTACAGGATTAACGATGACGAGTAACGATTGATAATATCTCTCGCGTATCATGTACTAAATGAATCAGGCGGTCATCGATTTCGATGGCAATAATGCCATTTCGATCACGGCGCTTAATTACACGCCCATGTCGATAAATATCACGGTCCAGGATGTCACCGTGGTGAAGACGTTTATACCAACCTGGTGGTAAACCACCACCATGTCCTACTTTTTTGTATAAACCGGGTGGTAAATCACGGTAGCTATAACGGTCATACCTATCGTGGCGATCATATCTGTCATGATGATGGTGATGCTTGTGATGCTTCTTATGTTTATGATGCTTTTTACGCTCATGTTTGCGCTCATATCTATCATGGTCACGGTCATGTTTTGCGTATGCTTCCATCGGAATAAAGCTTAAACCCAAAACAGCAACAGAGATAGTTAGTAATTTATTCATAATTGAGACCCTCAACTTTGCTCATGTTGAAAGCCTAACGTTTGTGGCTGAATCATAGATGAAGGGTTACAATTTAAAAACGTAATTGTTTACATATCAAAATATTAGAAAGCCAATCTTTACATTTCTTTAAACTTCTTCGGCACTATTTACGAAAACCCGCGTTAAAGAAGAAAAAGTAGCGAATGTTACGCACAGAAACGGCAGTAGCTTGTTCTGGTTAGTTGCAGCGCTGGCTGGTTTTGCCGTACATCGCCGTAGCTCATAACAGACAAAGTTATTAATCGCGAAAGCTTTTACCCATCCTAAAAAGCAGTTACCCTTTGATTTTTGTTGTACCTAACCAAAGGGTTTTCATGAAGTTGTCGATACTCTCAGTGCTTGTGAGCACCTCATTAATTAATCAGCAAGCGATTGCTAATAATGAGCTAGAACATATTACAACAACCGCCTCGCGCAGCGAGGTATTGGCAGATCCACTGCCTGTTGTGGTAAGTAGTATTTCACAAAAGCAACTGGCACTTATCGCTCCAACCCATATTGAACAAGCCCTAAAGCAAGTTGCCGGTGCTAATCTTCAACATGGTAACGGCCAAGAGTATTTACCCGCTTTACGTTCGCCTGTGCTATCAGGTGCCGGTGCTTGCGGTGGTTTACTTACTGCTGAAGATGGTATTCCACTTCGCGCAGCTGGCTTTTGCAACATCAATGAATTATTCGAAGCCCACACTGAAATGGCTGATCGTATCGAAGTACTGAAAGGCCCCGGCTCTGCTCTTTATGGTTCAAACGCAGTGCATGGTGTGGTCAACGTGATCACCCCTGATACAACCTATGACCACAACCAACTTGGTTTTGATTACGGTTCGTTTGGCTATACCCGCTATAAACTAGGTACGGGTCGTGACTTTGGTCAGCAAGGCTTAGGCATTAATGCCACGATCACCCGAGATACGGGTTATCGCGATGACGAAAGTGTTGATCAAGAAAAGCTCTCGCTACGTCATCGTTTTGATGGCGAAAAACTAAGTGTAAGTACAGGCCTTACTTACACCCATTTAGATCAGCAAACGGCTGGCTACATCGAGGGCTTTGAAAGCTATAAGGATGAGCAAATAGCACAATCTAACTTTGACCCTGATGCATTTCGTAAGGCCCGCTCTTTGCGTGTTTGGTCAAAGCTAAATTGGACACAAGATGAAGCTAACAGCTTTACCCTAACGCCTTATATTCGCGACCAAAGCATGACCTTCTTTAAGCATTTTTTACCGGGTACTCCCCTTGAAGAAAATGCTCAGCAAGGTGTTGGCCTACAATCTAGCTGGCAGCATAAGTTGACCGCTTCTAGCCTGTTAACTGTTGGCTTTGATGGTGAGCTTACTGATGCTGATTTTTTACAATATCAAGACGGCCCCACTCAAGGCTCAGCGTTTTTAGTCGCCACCGTGCCACAAGGCAAACATTATGACTATCAAGTAACAAGTACCCTATTGGCACCATTTGTTAACCTTGATTGGCAACTTGATGAGTTACTCATCAGTCTTGGTGGTCGCTACGAGCGTATGCGTTATGACTACGACAACCAAATGTTAGCTGGTCGCACAAAAGACGATGGCACAGCATGCGCAATGGGTGGGTGTCGCTATGCTCGACCAGAAAGCGGCGTAAATCGCTTTACCAACTTTTCGCCTAAGCTTGGTTTAAGCTATCAATATGCTGAAAACCAGTTTATCTACGCCAATGCTTCAGAAGGTTACCGAGCACCGCAAGCGGCAGAGCTTTATCAGTTACAACGCGAACAAAATGTCGCCGATCTGAAATCTGAAACAGCTAAAAACCTAGAGCTTGGTATAAAAGGTCAACAAGCACAGCTGCATTATGTAGTTAGCATTTATGCAATGAATAAAAAGAACACCATTTTCCGCGACAGCGATTTTTATTACGTTAATGATGGTCAAACCCAGCATCGCGGTGTTGAGCTTGAGCTGGCCTATGCCATTACACCAAGTTTATCGGTGCAGTTAGCAGCGAGCCACGCCAAACACACTTACAGCTATGACCAATTACTCAGCGGGGTTAATGTCAATGGCAATCTCATTGATACTGCTCCACGTAACATCGCAAACTTGCAGCTACTTTGGCAAGCAAACGACATAACGCGTGTTGGACTTGAGCTACATACCACCAGCAGCTACTTTACTGACCCTGAAAACCAGCATAGTTACGAAGGCCACTCGTTAGTTAACTTAAGAGCGGCGTGGCAGCTAACAGATAACCTTACTGTGACTGCTCGAATAAACAATTTAACCGATGAGCATTATGCTGAGCGTGCTGACTACACCACATTTAGCGGCGACCGCTACTTTCCGGGAAGACCGCGCAATGCCATGTTATCAGTAAGTTATCAGTTTTAAGTAACCGCATTTTTTGGTGAGCTATCTCATAGTTCACCCACGCTGTTTAGTGTTTTGGTATGATAAATGTACCTCTTGCTATTACACCTAAACAGCGTGACATCTTCTCAAAATCTAATTCGTAACCTTCTTTTAGTGCTGGGCATTTTTCTTATTGCAGCCAGTTTAAGAGCACCGATCACTGGCATCGCACCAGTACTTGAACAGATCATTGAACAATTTAAGTTAAATGCATCGCAAGCCGGCATGTTGACGACTCTACCTTTAATCGCGTTTGCTATTGCCTCGCCTATGGCGGCAATTCTTGCTAAAAAGTGCGGCCTTGAAGTATCGCTATTTATTGCTCTTGTACTAATAGGCATAGGGGTTGTATCTCGTATTATTGATTCTGCCACTGTGCTATTTATTGGCACCGCAGTGATTGGCGTAGGTATCGCGATTGGTAATGTGCTATTGCCAAGCCTGATAAAAAGAGACTTTCCACATAAAGTGGCAGTGATGACATCTAGTTATGTTTTAGCAATGGGCATATTTGGTGGCAGCTATTCAGCACTCATCATTCCGCTGGCAGAATATAAAGAACTTGGCTGGCAATTGGCACTCGCAAGTTATGGCTTATTGGTTGTACTGGCAATAGTGGTGTGGTTACCGCAACTTAAGCAACATACCATGCCAAAACAGTCTCATGTACCTGGTAGCACGCAAAGCAAAATTTGGCACTCAGCACTTGCTTGGCAAATCACTTTGCTGCTCGGTTTTAACTCATTTTTCACTTATATCATGCTAGGTTGGCTACCCAGTATACTTATAGAAGGTGGCCATAGCGCTCAGCATGCAGGTGCTTTGCAAGGCGCCTTTCAAGTTGCCTCGGCACTGCCGGGTATTGTGCTTATTCCACTACTTGCCAAATTAAAAGATCAACGCATCTTAACGCTAAGCTTAGCGTTACTTGGTGCGCTTTGTTCTGTTGGATTATTAGTTGCGCCTAGTTTTGCGATGCTTTGGTCAGTCACCTTAGGTTTTTGCTCAGGTGCGTGTTTTATCTTAGGCTTATCATTTGTAAGTTTGCGAACTCATGACTCAATGCAAGCCGCGGCATTATCAGGTATGGCACAATGCATCGGGTATTTACTAGCTGCAACAGGCCCTATTATTGCGGGGTCCTTACATAGCTATTTTAATAACTGGGCAGGAGCACTTTGGCTGTGTATTACATCAAGCCTACTGTGTGCATTGTTTGGTTACTTAAGTGGCCGAAATGTCACTATCGAGCAACAATAAAAATGAAACCGCACTTATTTAGGTGCGGTTTCAAAGGCACTCATATCACTTAGGTTATCGAGCCAAGGTTTATGTGAACGATACCAAATATGGGCTTTAGGGATAAGCTCATCAGCTTGCTCTACAGCGCCAATTCGTAAGCCATAAATACGCTCACCAGCCCCTACAGAAGTAGCATACAAGGCTGTACCACAGTTACCACAAAATCCTTGCGCACGTTGATTACCATTTTCAGCGATTTTTATATATTCTTTTGGTGGAGCACCTGTGAAGGTAACCCCATCTGGCACAGACACCACAACCGTGCGAAAAGGCGCACCCGAGATAATTTGGCAGTCAGTGCAGTGACAGTTAATCACTTTATTTTCATCAACTTCTGCATGGTAAGTTACCTCACCACAATGACAACGACCGGTAACCTTCATATTAAACTCCTTGTTGAGATGACTGATCTTTTACTGGGTAGTGATTGGCATGTTTTAAGCTTTGTAAGTCATTAAAACGTACCCCATGCTGGGCCATAATAGGATGTATTTTTTTGCTGATCAATTGCCTAATGTAAAAGGGCTGATTCGGCACAAAATGATGGATTGTATGCGTGCGGCCAAAATCAAAACAAAATAACTGAAATGGTAAAAACCAGCGACTGGTGATCACATGCGTTTGCTCAAGCAAGTTATTTACACCACCATAATAATGCATGGAAGATGTCACTAAGTTAAGAGAGCTCGAACGAATCATATTAGGCACAATAAGTACCACCATTAAAAACTCTGCTCCCGCCAGTAATTCAGCTCCCCATGTTGGCAATGTAAATGGCTGCACAAACTGCACAGCGTAATAAGCAATTACCCCATAAAGAATCGCAAAGTACGCGGTTGTAATCGGAAAGCCCGCATTAAACACGCGTAAAAACTTAAAACCAGTAATTTCTTTATTAAATCGCTTGGTATTGATTAATAAACCTAGCAGACCATCAGTAATGACCAAGGCTCTTAAAAATGGTGATTTAATGCCATTGCCCACTAAGCGCTCTTCTAAATCTTGTGAGGTGCCGGATACTTTATGGTGATGTAAATGAATTTTTCTGCGATACCAAGGGTTAACCGTATTGGGTCGCATAAGCCACACGGTTAACATCATTAGGTTATGAATATAAGGGCGATTACTAAAATACTGCTTGTGGATCAGGTCATGCTCAAGCTCATGGGAGATCGAGGTAATAAATGCAGCCAGAATGATACACAGCCATGCAGGTATAATAGTTAGGTAATAAAGTGTCGCAACGCCAATCAGTGCGCTTAACGACATTAGTAAAATAACCATCGCAATGGTGTTTTGCTGGTTGAGTATAGAGAAACGTGTTCTAAGCGACTGCTCTTCGGTCTTAATGGCCGTAACAATCGCCTTTATATTTTGCTTTGCGGTTAATTTTGACATCACAAGCTTTGCTAACTGGTTGATATCAAAATCATACCGTAATTACCTACTGCTCTCGAGAAAATTGCGTTAAAAATGGCACTACATCATCTGCTGGCAATGGCTTAGAAAAGTAATAGCCTTGAATATAATCACAACCCGCTTCAGTTAGAACCGCTAGCTGCTCACGCTCTTCAACCCCTTCAGCAACAACTTTAATACCTAACACCCGACTCATTTGAATAATCGATTTAACCAGCGCTTCGTCACCTAAATCAACATGCACTTCATCAATAAATGACTTATCAAGCTTAAGTACATCAACCGGGAAGCGGCGCAAATAACTAAGAGACGAATAACCGGTACCAAAATCATCTAATGAAATTAAACACCCTGCTTGCTTCAACTGCTTTAATACATCGAGATGGTTTGTATTTTCTGGCGCTAGCACACTTTCAGTTAACTCAAATGAAATTTTTGATGGTTTAACACCCTGTTTTTTAATGATTTCAAGCCATGTATTACGCTCAGGGTTAAACTCAGTAAACTCAAATAAAGAGCGATTCACGTTAAAAACAAAGTTTTCATAACCTTCTGCTTCTAACGCTTTTATTTGCTGACAGGTTTTAATCAACACAAGTTCACCGAGAGGTATAATCACTCGAGACTCTTCAGCTAACGGAATAAACTCAACAGGTGATACCCATTGCCCTTGATTATTCCAACGCACCAAACTTTCGAATTTAGCAACCGTGTTATTTTCAACATCAATAATCGGCTGAAAATACACCTCTAACTCGTTATTTTTAACCGCTTGCGTTAATTGCTCAACTAATAGGTTATGCTTTTTAACCTTAATATCCATATCTTTACAGAAAAATAAGTACTCTTCTGCAACTTGCTTTGCATTTAATGTAGCCAGCTCTGCTTGTCTTATTAAACGACGAGCAATTTTTTCTATTTTATGTTGCGATGTTGTATCACTGGTTTGTTCTAATCTGCTAATACCCAATGTAACTGATATTTGTTGATTGATACCACCAATTGAAAAAGGCTCAAGCAATAACGTAGTAACCTGTTTACATACATGTTCAAGTTCACTCGTGTGCTGATAGGTCTGCAAGATAGCAAAACTATCGCCATCTATTCGCGAAAAAGCACATTCTTTAAAATGGCGTTCAAGTCGCTCTGCTAACTTACATAAAACTCTATCACCAAATGTTAAGCCGTATACCGTGTTAATATCTTGGAACTTGTCGATATCAAAGTAAATTACAGCTAAATTGGTATCCGCATCGTCTTGATAAGACAGCGACGACACAAGCTGGCACAAGTACTCTTTAAAATAAAAGCGATTGGTTAAACCGGTAAGCTGGTCATGATTCGCATGAAAGTAGATTTTCTGTTCTGCTTCTTTCTTCTCAGTGATATCAAGAATAAACGCCACATAACAATCTTCACCATTATTTTGCATTTTGGTTATAGATAAAAATTGTGTATATAGCGTACCTTGTTTGGTCTTGTTAGTGATTTCACCGGACCACTTACCCTCAGTATTAATTTGGTGCCACATTGCTTTGTAAAAATGAGGATCATATTTGTTTGAGCTTAAAATTTTTGGGTTTTGCCCTAAAACTTCATCCAACGAGTAGCCCGTCATTTTCGTAAATGCGGTATTCGCGTAGGTAATATGTACATTGTGGTCGCAAATAAAAATTGCTTCGTGGCTTTGTTCTATAAGTTGATTTGCAAAATCGAGTTTAGCAATAAAGCGGTCTTTCTCAATTTCACGTTGAATAAGGCCGGTAAATAATGAGAAAAACGATTCTATTTGCATCGCGTCGTTTATTTCATGCTGAAATAGTGCGACAAGAATAGTATTAGTTTTGCCAGACACGCTTTGTAGAGGTACCCCTACATAAGCTTCAACTCCCATGTCAACGAGCATCTGATCGTTTGGAAATAGCTGCTGAACACCAGCACTATAACTAGAAATACTGCCGCATTTTACATCGTTACAGGGGGTATAGCGGATATCGTAGCTGATGTTTTCAACAATTTCGTCATGCGCAGCCAAAGCAATGGTCGTCGCATGTAACGTTGACTCATCAACTTGAGCTAAAAAAACATAAGAGGCACCAAGTACTTCAGACAAGGAAAGGCATATTGCATTATAAAAGTTTTCACTTTTAAGATTAGATATACTTTCAACAATACGTTTTAAGTCGTATGTACCCACGCGATGCCACCCTACCGATTCAATGCACTAAGTGATTGACTTCACTTATACTTAGACCACAAATTGTATTATAAGATTGTTCTAAACACCATCGGACACTAGTCTAAAATGGTGGCAATGCGAGCAAAAAAGCACACATTTTTCGGGGTTATTTAATAATTAAGCATAGTTCGAACTTTACCGCTTAGAAATAGAACAAAAGTTGCTTTAATAGAGCCTGAATTGGTACTTAGATTTGAGTTATAGGTGCTAGGCTCTGGGTGCTAGGTTCTAGGCTCTGGGCAAAATGTACCCGTAGGAATGGCTTTAGCCATGAATTATGTTTTTTAGCATTGCTGGTTTGGTGTTATTTGGGTAGGTTTTGCTAGTTCGGCACTAAAGTACCTTATATGGACTCCTCCTATTGCACAATACCCTTCGTTAATTTTGTCAGACTGCGTACTTATATGCGGGCTCATAATGAGGAGCTACCTCAGCCCTTTGATGTATTCGCGCCCTTGTTCCTCTTCTCCTACTCGGTGTTTTAACACGCCAGGTACTTTACAGGCTATCAAGGGTGGGTCTAACCGCTTAACGCAGGTTCTTGGTCAATACTGTTGTTTCTGTTATTGAAGGCTAAATATTAATTG
>NZ_JAKGAW010000057.1:0-24182 GCF_021532475.1 Pseudoalteromonas sp. APAL1
AACATAGGGGGCTTTAAACGCCAACGTTGATACCGCAGCACCTACGCTAAGAGTTTTCAAAAAGCGCCGACGATTTTGAGCATGATTCATTACATTACCCCAAATTTTTATATACATTAAGTATAGGTTAAATTTGAAGATAGCCTAAACTTAGGCAATCGCAATGTATTGTTAGGGTTAGGGATATAAATATAAAACTGCTTTAAACCTTATGTTTAAAGCGCTAAATGTCCTTTTGCTGCAATAATGGATTGTTCAATTGCCGTATTTTTAACAGGCTTTGATACAAACAAATCCATCCCCGCTTTTTTACAGGCGGCTTTATCATCTGCAGAAGTATTCGCAGTTAATGCAATAATAAACGTTTTATTTTCAGGACAAATACCATTAGCTCTCAGATAACGTGTTGCTTCTAAACCGTCAAGTTCAGGCATTACGCAATCCATAAATATTAAATTGTAGTTGTTTTGTTTGCATTTATTGATCGCATCGACGCCATCACATGCAAAGTCTGCAGTTAAGCCTAATTTTTCTAAATGGGCTTTCAAGACTAACCGGTTAATCTGATTATCATCAACGACCAAAATAGCGAGAGGAAGAGTTGTAAAATCAATATTACTTACATCTTGTTGTTGATGGCTTTGAGGTTGACCTTTTTCTAGAGGAAGTTTAATTTCAAAACAACTGCCTTTTCTATGTTCGCTCTTCACCTCAACTGTGCCACCCATATAATCAATTAGCTCTTTAACTATTGCTAGGCCAAGCCCTGTACCGCCTTTTTTTCTATCTTTACTTATCTCTTGTGTAAAGGGTGAAAATAGCGATTTCATAAAGTTCTCAGTCATGCCAATCCCTGAATCAGTGACCTTAAAAGACAGAAACACTTTATCATTGAGCTCTTTAGCACTGGCAGTTAACGTTACCTCACCTTGCTCAGTAAACTTAAGTGCATTACTCAACAAGTTCGAGACTATTTGTGTAATGCGAGTATTGTCACTGAAGGTCCAACACTCATCACTGATATCAATCGTCGCATCAAAGCTAAGGTTACTTTGTTGATATAAAGGAGAATACAAAGAAACGATATCGACAAAAATGGTTTTCAATAAGAAGTGACTAGGTTCAAGCTTAAGTTCGCCGTGATTAATTTTTGAAAAATCCAACACTTCATTAATAATATTCAGCAAAATATCTGCACTACGCAAAGCTATTTTGAGTTTCTCTTCACGCTTTTGCTCTGATTTTTCATACAACAAAGTCGTTAACATGCCTGTAATACCATTGAGCGGAGTACGAAGTTCATGGCTTATTTTGGCAAGCAAAATGCTTCTATCTTCAAGTGTACGTTCTGCATCAGCTTTTTGTTTTTTAAGCTCTTCACGTAGCAGTACCGACTTAGTAATATCTTGAAAAGTACCAATTATCCTAACGCAAGCCCCCTCTTTAAATTCAGCTTTTCCGACTGTTGATACCCATATAGGGTTGCCTTTAGCTGTTATCAATTCAATTTCAATATTCCAATCTTTACCTTGCTCAATAGCTTCTTTGACAACTTTTTCAATAGCTTGGCGGCTTTCGCCTTGTTTGTAAAATTGAATAGCATTCTCGAGATCGGGCTTGAAATCTTCAGGGACTTCATGAATAACTTTAGTTTGCTTACTCCAGTAAAGATTATTGGTGATTAAATCTAGCTCCCAAGAGCCAATTTTTGCCACCTCTTCAACTTGTGCAAGCATAGAGTTCTTTTTAATTAATTTTTCTGATGATAGATTACGAGCAAACTCATTGCCCAACCATTGAGCAAAAAGTTCAACATAATCATGCGCCTCTTCTGTGAATGGTGCTGTAGATTGTGCCGCTGAAAAGTTAACCGTACCAAACACCCTTTTACCAATGTGGATAGGCGCACCAATATAAGATTCTAATTGGAAGTTCTTGTAACAAGGGTGTTCAGCTATGTAGCTCTGTGACGCATGGTTAAATGATAATGCTTTGTCTGCAGCTAATGTGTGTGAACAATAGGTTCCTGCTACATCAAACTGAGCCCCAACAGGGATCGCATCGTTTGGAGAAACCACGTGAATAACTGTATATACTTGTTCTTCAACACGACTCACAATTGCAAAATCAAGATTGAATATCGCTAAGCCAAAATGCAGCAATTGCGCCACTTTATCATCAAAATTAGTTTGCTGATTCGATACAATATCGTGAAATTGGCGCAGAAAGTTCACAGTCACCCCTTGTCATTTTTAAGCTGCGATTTTTAAGTTTTTAGCATACCAGTAAAATAGCTATTACACACTTTAAAACTTAGAATATAGAACTAAGATAATAACATTTAGCAACCCAAAAACATTATTAGTAGCCTTTGTTTTTATTATAAATTGGTAAAAGCCCGCATCTTAAACAATACTTTATACTTAAAAAATATAACTTTCTTGTCGTTGGTTTTTCTATGTCGCTTAGAACCCAGTTTTTAGCTTTACTAATACTATTGCTTTTATTGGTTACCACTAACACTGTTTTAGTTATGCTTTTAGATAAAGAAGGTAGGCAAAAGCACGAGGCAGTTGATCATACTCACGAAATAATTGACGAATCAGAAAAACTTTACACCCAAATAGTTCATGCAGAAACAGGCCAGCGTGGTTATCTTCTTACACAAAATACATCTTATTTAACGCCCTACTACGACGGTATAAAAAAAGCAAAAACACACTTTTTAACCCTGGCTAAAATTACAATACATCAGCGAGAGCAGCAAGAAAAACTATCTCAACTTGATGTTTTAATAAATAAAAAGTTTGACGAGTTAGATTTAACTATTAATTTAGTGATGCAAAACAGTCCCTCTGCAATCCAAGCAGCAATGGAGGTTGTACAAAGCAACGAAGGGAAAGAATACATGGAGCAAATTCGCAAATTAATTTCTGAATTTCAAAATATACAACGTGAAAAGTTAGATATAGAGATGTCAGATTTTCAACAACACAGTTTGTTGTTAACGTATCTAATTTCAATTCAAATTCCACTACTTATTTTATTATGCGTTTTTTCAGCAG
Organism: Pseudoalteromonas sp. APAL1; assembly: GCF_021532475.1. NCBI lineage: Bacteria > Pseudomonadati > Pseudomonadota > Gammaproteobacteria > Alteromonadales > Pseudoalteromonadaceae > Pseudoalteromonas > Pseudoalteromonas sp. APAL1. The sequence continues at coordinate 3,066 of NZ_JAKGAW010000057.1, forward strand.
TTTTTATTAATAAAAAACTCTTCATTCCGTTAAAGCAATTACTGCATATTACTGAACAATTAGAGAAAGGAGATAAACCTAACGTAAGTATTGTTTACAGGCATGATGAAATAGGTCACCTCCTTAAACGATTTCAACGTATGAGCAATATCATCCATAAACGAACTAAAAGATTAAATTTTCAAGCAAAACACGACCATTTAACAGGTGCTCTTAACCGCTCAGACCTAGAACCCCATTTACGCCAGGCCATTAATACTTGTTCAGTAGACAACAAACTGGCACTAATTTTTATTGATATAAATAAATTCAAACAATTAAACGATAATTATGGTCATAGTATTGGTGACAAGGTGTTAATTGAAACAGCAAAACGTATCAGCTCTACTTTTCGAGCCGATGACGCCATCTACCGTTATGGTGGAGATGAATTTATCATCATCGTAGAAAACATCTCAAAGATTGAATATATAGAACCTATGCTTAATCATTTATTAAAGAGTTTTGAAGTCTGTTTTGAAATAGAACAACATACTTTTGACATCGATTTAAGTATTGGTGTTGCTCTCTCTCCTGATCATAGTGACGATTGGAAAACGTTAATCAACCTAGCAGATAAAGCAATGTATAACGCAAAATTAAGCCACAACGCCTCATATTGTATTCATGGTCAAGCTTGAATGAAAAACTAATCGATTCAGCTACTTTTTACGTATAGTTTGCAAATATCATCATCACTATGTATAAAAAATAGACCAACTGTCTTCTAAGGTGTCACAATGCATATATTATTAACGGGTGGAACAGGTCTTATAGGCAAGCATTTGTGCCCATTTCTTTTGAACCATCATAAAGTGACTGTTCTTACTCGTAACCCTATCCAAGCGGCCGTCTTGCTTACTCACCAAGTTGTGGCTGTTAAGTCATTAGACGAGGTCGATTTTGAACAGATAGACGCAATCATTAATCTAGCAGGTGAGCCTATTGTTAATAAGCGCTGGAGTGATTCACAAAAACGAGAATTATTAGATAGTCGTATTAAGCTGACCCAACAAATCACAAAAAAAATCAACCGCTGCAATTCACCACCACACACTTTTATTTCTGGCAGTGCGATTGGCTTTTATGGTCGACAAGGCGATTGCAAAATAGATGAAAGCTTTAATGACATTTACCCCGAGTTTAGCCACGTACTATGCCGAGATTGGGAGCACGCAGCAACCAAAGCTGAATCGGAAAAAACGCGCGTGTGTCTACTCAGAACTGGTGTGGTGTTATCAAAACATGGCGGTGCGCTCGATAAAATGTTACCCGCATTCAAATTTGGTCTTGGCGGCCCTATAGGTCATGGTAAGCAAGGCATGTCTTGGATACATATAGATGATATGATCCAGCTCATTTTATTTGTACTGTCTCATAAAGACATCTGTGGCCCTATCAATGCAACAGCGCCTAACCCTGTTGATAATAATGAGTTTAGTCAAACCTTGGGTTCCGTTATTTCAAGACCAGCAATGCTAAGAATGCCTGCTTGGGTTTTAAAGCTAATGATGGGCGAAATGTCTGATTTATTACTTCATGGACAATTCGTGATCCCTGATAAACTTTTAAAACATAATTATCGTTTTCATTATCCAGAGCTTAAACCAGCATTAGAGAGTTTAAGGCTTTAAGTAAAAATCATTAGTTGATTTAATTGGTGTGGTACATAATAATTAATTATGTCGTAAAGTGGAATTAGGGATATTCATGGTGGACTTACCCACCATAATCAGCATTTCGGTATTACTGAATGTGGTTATTGGTGCCTTCTTATTGTCTCTGTATTTTTTGAGACAGCAACAAAGCTATTTGTATTGGGGAAGTTCGTGCCTGATTTTTGTATTAGCCCAAATTACAGCAACCTCACGTGTGTTTATTGACCTGCCAATTTTGACACACTTTATAGCCAATTTACTTATAATAGCCGCTCCACTAGCTGCAGTCTTAGGTATTCATGCCTATAACAATAGAGAAAAATACTACTTAAAACGTTGCTTATATCTTCTACTAGCTACTGCAATGCTATTATTTCCCATGTTTCAACTTGGTTTTGATCAATTCGTCACGACTGCAATTCTTGCCTTTAGTTTTCTCTACGCAGCAAATGCTTTACGTAGACTAAATGTTGAGCGAATTATCCACTTAGTGCTCTTGCAGCTATGCTTTTTCATTCACAGCGCCATCATGTTTGTTCAATTTGGTCTTTTAGTGATGGAGCACTTTAACTACATAAAGGCAGACATATCACAAGTGTTTGCCATTATTCTAATTAGCCATATCATCATCACTACACTTACAGCAATGATCTGGCCATTACTCATGTTTTTAGAATCAGAACAAGTACTCAGTGATCTTGCTAATCGAGATTCATTAACTGGATTACTCAATAGACGAGCTTTTATAACTATTAGCAATAACTATTTGGAACAAGCAAACAATAGTCTCAGTGAATTATGCGCAGTTATGATTGATATAGATTTTTTCAAAAGAGTGAACGACAAGTATGGCCACGAAACTGGGGATGAGGCATTAAAGTGGGTCGCAAATAAAATAAAATCACAACTTAGAGAACACGACTTAGTAGCTCGAATTGGTGGAGAAGAATTTGCAGTTATACTTCCAAGCACTAACCAATTACAGGGTGAAAACTTATCAGAACGAATTCGCTTAGCCATCAATAACGACTATTTTACTTTCAATGATCAACGCATAAAATTAACCATCAGCGTGGGCATAATCACCCATCAGTCAGGAAGCAATAATATAAACGAGTTACTTGCCCAAGCAGATAAAGGACTTTACAAAGCAAAAGTAAACGGTAGAAATCAAGTCGTTACTATGGCTTTTTAAAAATACTTCACGCTAAGCTTGTATTCAATGTACTTAATTCATTATTGACCCAGTTTTTGTCTAAACATTGCTCAAGGTTAAGCTCTGCGAACTTTAAGAAGCTACGAGCAGCATGAGAAAGATGACGATCAGTGCGCACCACGAAGTACCAGTGACTAGCAAGCTGAACATCAACTACATCAAGGATGCAAAAAGAGCTATCGTTTGTTGGCAATACATGGCGTGATACCACGCCAAGCCCCATGCCAGAGCCTACAGCGACTCTAATCGCTTCGTTACTAGCCATTTGCACTGTATTACTCAATACTAAGCCACGACTTTGCAGCTCACTCTCAAATAGCATTCTAGTTGCAGAACCTGGTTCACGTAATAAAAAACGCTCCTTCATTAACTCTTTTAAAGTCACTTGCTGTTGCTGAGCAAGTGGATGATGCATAGGAGCAATAAAGACAAGTGGATTTTGCAAAAATCGCCCAGCCTTTGCATGTTCTAGTGACGGCGGGTGACTAAATACATAAATGTCATCTTCTCCTCTTTCAAATCGAGCAAGTACTTCTGCCCTATTACCAATTTCCAGCGGTAATTCTACGTGAGGATGTAAATTACTGTATGGGCCCAGTAACTTAGGTAAAATATATTGTGCAGTGTTTACAATGGCTATTTTGCAACGTCCTCGCTCTCCTCCTCTAAGCTCAACTAAATAATCTTGATAATCATCGAATTGTCCAAATACTTGTAGGCACGTTTGATAAAGCGCGAAACCCGCTTCAGTAATATGAATTTTTTGCTGATTAACAATAATTAAAGGTTCACTAATACTTTCTTGTAAGCGCTTAATTTGTTGAGAAACCGTCGGCTGTGTTAAATGTAACTGCCTTGCTGTTTCACTGATCGAACGAGTTTTAACAACTTGCATAAACACTTCTAATAACCGAAAAGAAATATGTCTTAAATCCATAATCACCACCCATAGATAAAAACCTATAAGATACTAGCATTTATTTAATTATTTACTATGCTTCTTTTTGTTTAAAATGACGACATTTTAAATTCAAAGGAGAATAAAGTGCCTGATATTGTTGTAATGTTTTTTATTTTGGGTCTAGCTGCAGGGTTATTGCGCTCAGATCTTAAAATTCCACAAGCAACTTACGAAACGCTGAGCCTACTGCTCATGCTAACAATTGGTTTAAAAGGTGGCATGGTGCTGCACGGCAGCTTGCATTGGAAATTACTGCCTGAAATGGGCGCGGTGATGCTTCTCGGTGCAGGTATTCCTCTTCTTGTTTATCCTATATTAAATAAATTGCTTGGTTTATCAGTAGCAAATAGTTCAAGTATTGCAGCACATTATGGTTCAGTAAGTGCCGGTACATTTGCTGTTGCTTTGGCTTATGCTGAGTCAAATGCTTTAGATGTTGGCGCTGAAGTAACACTGTATCTAGTCATGTTAGAACTGCCAGCAATTATTGTCGGTCTGCTGCTATTTCGCAGCCTTGGTAATGGCTCAAGTAAACATTTATCACTTAAAGCACTGTGGCATGAAACATTAACAAACAAAAGCGTCATATTGTTAGTCGGTGGCGTAATAATCGGCATGATGTATGGCACTCAACAAGGTAGTCAAGTAACCAGTTTATTAACCAACAGTTTCAAAGTCGTACTGGCGTTGTTTTTACTTGAAATGGGCTTAATGGCAGCTCAAACACTACGCCCTATCCCATGGCATCACTGGCGCTTAGCACTTTTTGCTCTTATTACTCCTAGTATTCTTGGCGCGATTGGAGTCGGTGTCGGAACCCTTTTACAGCTGGAACTTGGTTCAGTTGTTATTTTGGCAAGCTTAGTAGCAAGTGCATCATATATTGCCGCACCAGCAGCCATCAAAGCAGCCATCCCAGAGGCTGACATTGGGTTGGCTATGCTCTGTTCCTTGGGCATAACTTTCCCATTTAATGTATTAGTTGGTATTGGCTTGTATCACCATATGGCATTAAATATTTGATAAACGTGCACTTTATGAATGCGGTTTCAGAAAAAGTCGTTTACTATTGGTAGAAAATAATGTGCAAGGATATGCCATGTTCGATCAAGAGTTAAATTCTGAGCAGCAACATATAAGTGCAATTTTTCAACGCTTATGCGAAGTATACCAAGTAACCAATAACACTGAGCTTGAGCAAGCTTTAGCTCTCAATCAAGGCTATAGCAAAGAATGCATTCAAAGCGCTATTGTCCCATATGAAGTGATTGATAAAGCGAGTAAACATGCTCAGGTTAGTTTTGATTATCTACTAAGTGGTAAGAAAGATAATTTAATTAAACTAGAAGGCCCATTGTTACAGGCAATTAATAATGGGCTTTTAAAAAGTATCAAAAAAATGTCAATAGCGGGGTTAATCAAGGGTGAAAACCAAACTCAAGATGCACTCAAACAGCTAGCTGATATTCAAGTTAAACAGATAAAAAATGAACTAAAACTACAAAGCCAGATAAAATAATCTGGCTTTTAATTTTTTCCTTTATAGAGCTTGTTGTAGATCTCAGAAATATTATTTTGTTCATCGTAATACTTCTGCAACTCACCTAAAGATAGCTCTTTTAATTGCTGGTTTTTAAGATCAGTTGCTTCTACCCACTGAAACTTTTGAAGGCTTGTACTGTTATCCATCAGGCTACATATTTCGTTTTTCAGAGCCTCCGCTCTATTAAACAGTTTTATGGCTTTGTTGATATCCGTTTCTTGCTCTGCCTGTAGCGTACACCACACCACCTCAACAGATTTGCTTCTGATTTGTTCTTCAAAAATATTTTTGCGTGCTATCAGCCACGTGCTTACAGCTAGCAAAACTGCTAATACAACAATGGCTATGTAAATTAGTTCAAGCATGACGATCCCTCGGTAAACTAATTGTTACTATACACCCAAACTTAGTGCGCAAAACATCAGGAAAAAGCATGATAAATGAAAGTACAAGGCTGATATACAACACAATAAAACTGTAAAGATAATGTATATGGGCAAATTCTTGCTGCAAATCTAATACAACAAATTTAATCCAAATTATTAAATGGGAAAACGTTAAAATGAGGAAAAGCTTTGAAACCTTAAAGAATAATTCATTAAATCTATAACTAAAAACTATGTGAATTCTATACATTGCTAACAACATAATTGAATTTGCGATTACAAAGCCAACATATACATTTTGCGCTCCTGCTGCTGAATTATGATTTTTTACATACTCTAAAGCATATTCCATCATCAGCGCTGTTAATAAATAATTTACACAAACACTTGTTATAGTAATAAAGTTACTAAAGTACTCCCTCTCTTTTAAGGCCTTTCTCAAAGAGTTTAACAGAGCAATCAAATAACTTGTTGCTATTACAGCTTGAAATGAAAATGTATCCGTATATGGCTTAATTACTAACCATTTATTATAAAGCTCTTGCAGGAAGTCCACAGACGAAACTCTTTTTTCTTTCATATTAGAGTGTTAGGTACAAAAAAACCAGCTATATGCTGGTTTTATCTATTAATTTTCTTTCTTTTTTGGATTAAGAATAATAATTCCACCCGAGTTCTTTAAGTTTTCTTGTTTCTTCTTTGGGTTAAGAATGATTATACCTCCAGAATTGCCAAGTTTTTCAACAGAATAATTTGAAGCTGGAGTTGCGTCGAATGCTAAAGTAGATAGTAATAAAGCTGATAAAGTCATTTTTTTGTTCCTTCATTGTTAAAGATAGTTTTCGTTAGCAAATACCGAGCCACAGAGTACAAAACAGCTCAAAAACTAACGACACCTCACTATATAAGCATAAAAATTAACCGCAAGGCCATTTTTTATACAGCTCGTGTTTATAAAAGTTACACTAAACAGCCACATTACGTTTTACTCTATAAACTAGCTAGGCTCTATGCCATAATTCTGACAATTCAGAAAATAACTCAAAACGGCTCGACGCTTAGCAAGGTTTAATGCATGGCATATCCAGAACAACAACAACCAACAATTTACTGGCACGACTACGAAACATTTGGCGCAAGCCCGCAAAAAGATCGTCCAAGTCAGTTTGCTGGCATTCGTACCGATCTCGATTTAAATATTATTGGTGAGCCGTTAATTGAGTATTGTAAGCCGGCGGCTGATTACTTACCCCACCCCGAAGCATGTTTAATAACAGGTATTACCCCGCAAATTGCGATGCAAAAAGGCTTAGTTGAAGCTGAGTTTATGGCAAAAATCCATGCTGAATTTAGCCAACCTAACACCTGTGTAGCGGGCTATAACAGTATTCGCTTTGATGATGAAGTCACACGTTACAGCTTATACCGTAACTTTTATGACCCATACGAGCGTGAATACAAAAACAATAATAGCCGCTGGGATATTATTGATTTAGTGCGCGCCTGTTATGCACTACGCCCAGAAGGCATTGAATGGCCGCTTAAAGAAGACGGTACACCAAGCTTTAAACTCGAGCACTTAACCGTTGCCAATGGCATTGAACACGCTGCTGCTCACGATGCTTTAAGTGATGTAACGGCAACCATAGCGTTGGCAAAACTAATAAAAGAAAAACAACCTAAGTTGTATCAGTTTTTCTTTAGATTACGCTCTAAAAAAGCACTGGCTGATTTAGTTGATGTATTTAATATGACACCACTGGTGCACACTTCATCACGAATTCCGGCAAGCCAAGGCTGCACCAGCTGGATTGCACCAATGAGCTTTCATCCAGTCAATAAAAACGCCATTATTTGCTTTAATTTGACTGAAGATCCGCAAGTCTTATTAGATTTATCTATTGAAGAGCTACGCACCCGTCTTTACACAAAACACAGCGACCTTGGCGAAGACGAAGCACCAGTAGGCCTTAAACTAGTGCATTTAAATAAGTGCCCTATTCTTGCGCCAGCAAAAACCTTGTTACCAGAGAACGCCGAGCGATTAGGTATTGACCGCGAAAAATGCTTACAAAATCTCGCTATTTTAAAAGCCAACACAGAACTTCGCGACAAAGTAACCGAAGTATTTAACGAACAGCGTGATTACGGCGAAACCACCAACCCTGACTATCAACTTTATGACGGTTTTACCAGTCATGCTGATAAAGCTAAATTTGCCATTATTCGAGATGCAAGCCCTGAGCAATTAGCCTCAATGCAGCTTGATTTTGATGATAAAAAGTTTGCTACCTTGTTATTCAGATACCGTGCCCGAAACTGGCCACACACACTTAGCCAAGATGAGCTAGCAAAATGGCGCCAGTATTGCCAAAACAAGCTAATGCATGGCGAAGATAACCCTTCGATCAGTGGCCAAGATTTCATGATCACCCTTGAAAATCTGGCTCATGAAAATGATGATAACGAAAAAAATCTGCATATTTTAAAAGCGTTATACAATTATGCACAAAGCATGTAATAAAAAACGCGACAATAATTGTCGCGTTTTTTATTGATATTACTTTTTATGTAGCGCTTCAATACGCGCTAATAAACTTGAGGTGTCGTAGCGGCCGCCACCTAAAGCTTGTACATCGGCGTAATATTGATCAACTGTTGCCGTCATCGGCAAAGTTGCGCCGTTTGCCTTTGCCTCATCCAAAGCGATGCCTAAATCTTTACGCATCCAATCAACAGCAAAACCAAATTCGTATTCACCAGCCCACATTGTCTTGTAGCGGTTTTCCATCTGCCATGAGCCAGCTGCACCTTTCGAGATGGTTTCAATCACTTTTTCACCATCAAGGCCCGCTTGTTTTGCAAAGTGTAACCCCTCAGCTAAGCCCTGCACCACACCAGCAATACAAATTTGATTTACCATTTTACAAAGTTGACCAGAGCCTACTTCACCTAATAATTGGCTAAAACGGCTAAACGCAGCCATTACAGGTTGAACAACATTAAAATCAGCTTCGTCGCCACCGACCATCACAGTTAATACACCATTTTCTGCACCCGCTTGACCGCCAGAAACAGGGGCATCTAAAAATGCAATACCTTGTAGTTTTGCCTGAGCGCCTACCTCACGTGCCACCTCAGCAGAGGTTGTGGTGTGATCAACTAAATAGCTGCCCTCATGCATGCTTGCCAGTACACCATTTTCACCATAAACAACTGAACGTAAATCATCATCATTGCCTACACACATGAAAACGATATCAGCCCCTTTTGCTGCTTCACTTGGCGTTTCAGCGTATTCACCTTGATATTCTGATACCCACTTTTGCGCTTTAGCCGTTGTGCGGTTGTAAACTGTCACACTGTGACCTGCGTTGGCAAGGTGACCCGCCATTGGGTAACCCATTACACCTAATCCGATGAAGGCGACTTTCATTGACATAAAACTGACCTATTTGAGTGATAAATTAGTAACAATTTCATTATCTCAACCGAATAACTAAAAAGCGAATGAAAAAAAGTTCATTTAAACAGTTCAAAAACACACAGGTAAAACATGGATAGTATATATCGTTTCAATGCCCAGCTTGCATCTGGTGAAAACTTTAGCCTTGAATCGTTACAAGGTAAAACAGCGCTTATTGTCAATATAGCCAGCAAATGTAATTTTTCAGTGCAAATGGCAAGCCTTGAAAAGCTGTATCAAGACTATAAACAGCAAGGATTTACCGTACTCGGTTTTGCCTGTAATCAATTTGGCCACAATGAACCGCTTGATGGCAATGAGCTACAAGCCTTTTATCAGCAACACTTTGATGTTAGCTTTCCCATTTTTAACAAAGTGTTAGTGAACGGCCCAGAGGCCCATCCTTTATTTAATTATTTAAAATGTCATACCCGTGGAATAGCACAAAACCGCGCAATTAAATGGAATTTCACCAAATTTCTTATAAACTCAGAGGGTCAACTCGTTGCGCGATATGCCCCGCGCACCAAACCCGAAACCCTCAAAATGGTGATAGAGAGTAATTTAAATGATGAAACTGGCCTTATTCAGTGCGCAAAAGTATGAGCAACCGTTTTTTGAAAGGAATCTAACTGAATACGCTGAGTCTGTTTCGCTCAGTTATTTTGAGCAATCCTTAAACAGCAATACCATCCCCCTTTGCCAAGGCTTTGATGCTGTGTGCGTGTTTGTTAACGATACAGTCGACAAACACGTCATTGCCGATATGGCTGCCCTAGGCATAAAGGCAATCTTATTACGCTGTGCAGGCTTTAATAATGTTGATCTTGATGCTGCTAAAGAGCATAACATCAAGGTTTGCCGTGTGCCCGCTTATAGTCCAGAAGCCGTGGCAGAGCATTGTATTGCCCTTATGCTAACGCTCAACCGAAAAACCCATAAAGCCTTTAACCGAGTACGTGAAGGTAACTTTGATTTAAACGGCTTGCTAGGCTTTAACTTATTCAAAAAAACCATCGGGATTATAGGCTGTGGCAAAATCGGCCTAGCACTGGTAAATATCTTAAATGGCTTTGGAGCTAAGGTACTCGTTTGTGACCCAATGGCTGGTGAAGGCCCTTATACCCTGTGCGATTTAGACACATTGCTTACCCAAAGTGATGTCATCTCATTGCACTGCCCGCTCAACGAGCATACCCATCATTTAATTGATGCTAGCGCATTTAAGAAGATGAAAGACGGTGTCATGCTGATTAACACCTCTCGTGGTGCACTTCTCGATACTCAAGCCTGTATTCAAGCGCTTAAGTCTAAAAAGCTCGGACACTTAGGACTTGATGTGTATGAGCAAGAGTCAGAGTTATTCTTTAAAGATCACCGTGAAGAAATCATGCAAGACGATATTTTTTCACGCCTTATTAGCTTTCCGAATGTGTTAGTCACAGGCCACCAAGGCTTCTTCACCCAAGAAGCACTTAGCGAAATAGCCTGCACTACATTGCAAAGCGCCAATGAAATAAGCCAAGGATTACCATTAACTAACGAAGTTATTTAAAGCAAGCGCACCTTAAATTAAAAAAGGCGTGAGGTTTAAACCCTGCGCCTTTTACTTTTCCCTTGAAACTAGAGACTTGTAACTCAAGTTTCTATTTCAACAACGCCACGTTCACAAATACCGCCGTCATTAATAACGGACAGACAAAGCGAATGTACTGGGCAAACCAATAATGGGGGCCGCTAGATACTTGATGCAATTTATTACCACGCTGCCATAACCAGCCAACAGTAATGAAGTAGAACAGTCCCATTAAAGGTAATTGGTACTGTGTAAGCACCATAATCACTAAGCCAAATAACCAGTCAAAGTTTAAGATGATAAGTGATGAAGCAATAAAGACGATTAGCGTTACAAATAAGGTCGCTTTTTTGCGCTCAATACTATGATTCTCAACTAAAAATGCCACTGGAATTTCGGTCGATGAGATGGTTGATGTCACTGAGGCAATCGACATTAATACAAAGAATAATAAGCCAACGAGTAAACCCACTTGGCCCATAGTGCTAAACAGCTCAGGTAAAATCGCAAATATTAACTGACCTTCACCGACCAATTTACCACCGCTAAATACCTCTACACCGTTATGCTGAGCAACAAAAATAGCCGGAATAATCAATAACCCTGCTAAAAAGGCCACACCGGTATCCAGTAGAGCCACAGTGCCAGTTAATCTAGGTAGGTTCGCATCTGGTTTTAAATAAGAGCCATAAACCATCATACATCCTACACCTAACGACAATGAAAAGAACGCTTGTCCCATTGCCGCAATAATTAAGTTTGCATCAAGAATTTGACTAAAATCTGGTACTAAGTAGGCTGCAAAGCCATCCATCGCACCATCAAGTGTGGCTATATAAGCAATTAAAGCCACTAATAACACTAGCAATAATGGCATTAAGCGGCGTGACCAAGTTTCGATACCTGATTTAACGCCTTTTAAAATAATACTCGCAGTAAGAATAAGCATCAGCGGTGTAAACACAAAGTTGCGTGCCATGGAGTCGCTGTGTAAAAAGTTACTTAACTCAGTAAAACCAAAGAAGTTTGCGATTGGCTCAAGCGCATAAGCGAGCATCCAGCCTGCGACAATCGAATAAAAGCTTAGCATTACAATCGCACCAAACAAGCCAACATAGCCTGCTGCAGCGCCTGCTTTAGGCGCTGTATCTTGCCATGCATTTGATAATGCTTTTACTGGATTCGCTTGCGCTTGGTGACCTAAATACAGCTCAGTATACAGAGCCGGAAGCGCTAATAAGAAGATAACAATGAAGTAAACGAGTAAAAATGCACCGCCGCCATGGTTTGCCGCTTGTGTTGGAAAGCCCCAAATATTACCTAAACCTACCGCCGCACCAGAAGCTGCTAAAACGAAACCTAATCGACTTTGAAAGCCGTCACGAACTTGTGCCATACATCTACAAATCTGTTATTATTTTTCCTCATTAAACCATAATTACAGTCAACTGCGTAAACTATTTGCGTTTGTTCGTGCCTATAAATGTGCATCTGCTGTAAAAATAAACAAAACTAAATACGAGCCTTCGTGTAAGCGTTAAACCATGAGCAGCCACTACTTTTCGAATACTCTTATCATCGAGCAGCAAAGCCAAACAACGGCCAAAAAAATTATGCTGATGCATGCAGCACGTATTGATGTTGCAAGTTTACCCGTTGATAAATTACTCAGTGAGTTTGAGTTAAGTGTGCTTGAAAAACGCAAAGTTCATAGTGCAAAGCAAGAGTACTTAGCGACTCGCTTAACGTTAAAATATTTGTATCAACACGCTTACCCTAATGACGATTTAGCCCTCAATGAAATATCGAGCCAGTTTGATGACAAAGACAGCAAGCTAAAGCTACATACCCCGGTTAGAGAACCTGTGTGGACCTGTTTATCTCATTCAAATGGTTTAATCGGTGCAGCTCTTAACCCCAAACAGCAACTATTTGGTTTTGATATTGAACAAAGCAGTAAGCCTCGCCCTTTTATCAAACTCGCAAAGCATTTTTATCATCAAGATGAAGTTGACTTAATTAGCCGTTTTGACGCTCCCGATGAACAAGCACAGTGCTTTTTTAGAATTTGGACATTAAAAGAGGCGCTTGCCAAAGCAAGTGCTCAGCCGATTGCGAAACTACTTGCTCCTAATGTATTTGAAGAATTGAGCAAACATAATTTCAGCGCGAGTAGTAATTCTATTGAAGGGTTTGATATAAGTGTTGTGGCACAAAAAAGCACTGACTGGCAGTGCTCTTTTATTAATTTTAACGACCTACGCCGCGACTTGGCTTTCTAATAGTCGGCTGTGAATAGCCTGCACGACTTCATCTGACTCACTTTGCTCAACTAAGAAGCACAGGTTATGTTTACTTGCACCGTGGCAAATTAAACGAATATTAAAATCACTCAATACCTGCATTAAGTTCATTTCTTGCTGACGTAATTGAATCTCAGAACCAATTAAAGCCACCAGCGTTAAGTTATTCTCAACCGACACATGACAAAACTCAGAAAGCTTATCTAAACAAGCTTGATCAAGCTCTGGACGTGATGCATTCGGTGCGTTATCTAAAGTGATTGCAACACTGATCTCTGAGGTAGTAACCAAATCAACCGAAATATTAAACTCACTTAAAATAGTGAATACACGGGCTAAGAAACCACTCGCTAGGAGCATTTCCGGGCTTTTAACCGTTAACAGAATTTGGTTTTTACGCTGTGTTACGGCACGAATACCTGGTTGCTGAGATTTTTCTTTTTCAATCCATGTACCACCTAACTGTGGTTCACGGCTTGAACCAACAAACACACTAATATGGCTACGGCTTGCAGGTAAAATGGTTGCAGGGTGCAGCACTTTTGCTCCAAACGTGGCCATTTCTGCCGCTTCATCAAAGCTTAAGCGAGCAATTGGGCTTGCTTTGGCGCATAAACGCGGATCCGTACTGAAAATACCCACAACATCGGTCCAAATATGCACGCTTTTTGCGTTAATTGCTTCAGCGAGTAATGCAGCACTGTAATCTGAACCACCACGCCCTAAAGTCGTTGTTTGATTATGTTCATTGCTACCAATAAAGCCTTGAGTTACAACAACTTGCTCATCAAGTAGCGGCACTAAATGCTCTTTAGCAGCCGCAGCGGTTGCTGCAACATTAGGTGTTGCTTTAGCAAATTGGCTATCTGTTTTTAGCACCTTACGCACATCAAAACGCACCGCATCAAGACCTTGACCACGTAAAACTTGAGTGAACAAATACGATGATAAACGCTCACCAAAGCTCAGTAGCTCATCTTGCTCAGCTGCTGACTTAACCCCTTCTGATGCCAAAGTTTGAAAAGCCTTAAGCGTTTCATTAAAGCCATGTGCTAAATCAGCATCGAGCGACAGCTCTGTCAAAATTGCTTCTTGAATGGCGACTACGCCGGTAATGTGCTCATCACGCTCAACCGCGCTCAAATTACGTTTACACAATGCAACTAAATGATTGGTCACGCCAGCACTGGCACTCACAGCAACAATACGTACTTGGTTATCAGCACTAACGATTTCTGCGCAGCGGCTCATAGCATCAAAGTTAGCTACACTGGTACCGCCAAATTTTGCAACAACGTAATCTGATTTTGTATTGGCGGCTAATTGGGTATTCATGTCGTCTCCTTTTGTGGAAAACTATCCACAGTAAATCAAGAAGAACTCGGCAAGGGGGTGCTTTGAAAATAAAGAGTAGTCCATGCCAGAAGCTCTCCACCTAGTTTGGTGACAGTTTTGAGGATTCAGCCCCATAAACCGAAAAATAACCGTGACGTCCGGCTAATTTTCTCGGCGAGTACTTCCCTCATTAATGGTCATCGGCGTTCGTCACCTCACATTAACTACCTAAGTATCGCACCTCTTCTGAATGTTAAGTTAACACCTGGTTAAAATAACAAAGCCTGCTGTTAAAAGCAGGCTTCGAAAGTTAACGTTTAGACGTCTAGCTGTCAAGTTGTTTTATGAAATTAAACTGCCCGCTAAGTGCGAACCGTAATAACCTACGGTGTATGAAATCAATAAATACACCGACATTCTTAGGTAACTCATAAATGTAAGCGCTTTTACTTTACTCATAGCAATAATACCCGCCGCAGAACCGATAATAAGCATTGAGCCACCTACCCCTGTTGCGTAAGTAAACGACAGCCATTGCTGTGGACTCATCACAATATCTGCCTTTAAAAGTGCTGCAGTTAAAGGTACGTTATCTACCGCCGCCGATAATAGCCCCATTAAGTAATTGGCATATTCAGGCGCCATCAATTCATAAAGGTGAGTAAATTTAGCAAGCATGCCAACTTCTTTTAATGCGCCAACCAGCAATAACACACCCACGAAGAACAATAAGGTGTCGTACTCAATTTCACGAATATAATCGATGATTTTTTTGTTCACATCTTTTTTGCGCATTAAAAATTGCGCAACCAAAAACATCAGTGATAAACCAAATAAAAAGGTTAATAGCGGTGGCACACTATAAAGTACGCTCAGCGTTAACGTAGCAATAATCGTCGAGAAGAAGATAACCGCAATGGTAATATCGGTTTTTTCAATACGACGAGCCGTTTGCTTTTCAAATACCACATTACCCGACATACCCACCGATAACATTGCCGCTAACAATGCAACACTTGCAAGTGCAGGTACAATTAATAATAACAAGTTAGCAATGGTGACTTTTTCGTCTAAGAAAATCATCAGCGTTGTAACATCACCCGTGATCAACGACACCCCACCCGAGTTAACACTGAATACAATTAAGGTTGCGTATTTTATTAATTTTTTAGGATCTAACTTCAGTGACATCACTACCGCAAGCGAGATTAAAGTTGCGGTTATGTTGTCTGATATCGATGAAAATAAAAACGCAAAACCACCAATCAAAAACATCAGCTTTCGTTCACTGATTTGATTTGGCATAATTTTATGAACAATATTCTGGATAAAGCCTTTAGAGTTTAAATACGCAACAAAGGTCATCGCAGCCATTAAAAATAGCCACAAAGTCGCGATTTCTAATATATTGTGATCCAGTTGATGTTGTATGGTTTCTGGGCTTTGCCCATGAATCGGAGAGATAAATAAGATAATCCAGCATAAAGTACCAAAAAAAAGCGTCGTTTTGGCCTTGTTAACATGGATAATATCCTCTATAACGATAAGCAAAAATGCCACCGCTATCAGGGTTAGGATAAGTGGGGTTACCATGGTGTTTGAACAACCTTTATAATAATGTAAAAATTGTAAGACGAGTGTTTCGGCGCGGATTCTAGCAGCATCGACAGCATAAAACTATTCTCAATTACATAATTTACTACTAATCGCTAACACCAAAGTCTGAATTTACTGGAGCCTTATGATCCCAGCTAAAAAGTTATTAAATACCCTTACAGAGCATTGGGGGGTGTTAGAACTATTATTTAAACGTTTTAAAATGGCTGATTTCAGCTTGAAAGACGTACAAAATGCGATAAAACAAAAACAACCCACTTGGTCAAATGAACGCATTTATAAAGAAACAAATCGTTTATTGAATCAAGATATCATTATCCCACTGGCTAAGTCCTCGCAGTTAGAAATCAACCGCGCGATCGCCGATTTTGCGACTTTCTTGCTACAAGAAGAGCACCTAGGTCTTGCCCAAGAAATTAGTGTACTCGTTGATGACCTTGCTCGCCTTGGTAACCGCCTTGCTAAAGCGGGTGAAATTGAAGATTACGACGAGCTACGCCGCTTTAGCCGCATTATGGATGATCGGGTTCGCAAAATAATGAAATTGTTTGCCCATAATGAAAACGCAATTTTAAATATTGTTGAGCAAGCAAAAGCAGACAACGCGGTGCAATCACTGCAAAAGCGCTATCAAGCAGTCATTGAAGCGTTCGATGAATACATTGAACCTATGCTTGAGATGGTTGATATTCGTGGTGATTTTCATGCTTGCTTTCACACCATCGAATTGCAAATTAGCACGCAAATAGAGCAAATTGACCGCCTAGGTAAGTCATACCAAGACAAGCGCATGCTTGAACAATTACGTACCCGTATTTTAGAAATGCATTTAGTTGGTCGTGAAAGCTTACGTAAAAGCGCCGATATGCTGATGCCGCTGCGTGAAGAATTACGCCGCAATAACCTAATTACTCGCCAAGCGGCTAAAGTGCTTGGTTTAGTGCGTAAAAATGGCGTCGATAACATGTTAAGTGCGGTACAGCCTAACTTTGTCTCCGACGCACAGCGTTTTTCACTTGGTCAGCAACGTCATATCGTGGCCTATATGGCAGGCTTAGTTGACTTTGAGCACGATGAATATCAGCTCCCTGAACAGGATGATGTACCTGCGTATCAAAGCCCGCATATCCCTGATTACAACGATGTTAAAACCCAATTTAGAAAACGCTTTAAAAAAGCCAGCAAAAAAGCTCAGCCACTCCTTAGTTTTTTAGATGAAAGCTACCCAGATCTTGAGGCTGACGAAATGCTGTTCTTGTATCAAAAACTAATTAGCGATGGCGACCTTGAGATTAGCCAAAGCCAAGAGAAAGTAAAAATAAAAATTGCCCAGCAACACTTCTCTCTTTACCCATTTAACTCATCGATTGCTGACGATAAAAAAGCAACAGAGCAATAACCATGACAGATATTAATTTAGATGATTTAACGCATCTGCAAGCTATAAATAAAAAGCTCACATCAGGCTACCACATTAGTGAGCAAGACACGCTTATGTGGCAAGAGCTTGACCAACACATTGATGCTTATCGCGCGTTATTTAACGCCCTTGGCCATGACTTACAACACGATAGCCGTGGCTTTTACTATTTTGGTAGCGACGAAAGCACCCCAAACATGGGTAAAATTTCGCGTGCCATTGCACTGACTATCTACATCTTGATTGAGCACTATGCCAATACCGGTAAAGATCCAATGCGTGCCTTGTTTGATGAAGTAAACGACCTAGAACTGATGCAAACCTTAGTGCAAATCAACAAGCACCTGTTTGATCAATTAGAAATCTTCTCAGGCTCAGATTTACGCAAAGACGTTTACCTGCGAATGGTACGCTTAGGTCTTGCCCGCGAAGTAGAAAACGGCTTTATGCTGCAAGCGCCAATTTATCGTTATATCGATGCATTAATGGAAGTAAACGAAGAAACCTACCTAGGAGATGACGAATAATGCAAAGCCAAAGCCTATACGGACTCAGCAAACTTGCGCTTTTAAATACCGCAGGCTATGCAAAATGCGTGATCCCGCTGGATAAAAGTAGCTCAATCTGTGCACCGAATAATACCGGTAAAAGCTCGGTGATTAATGCCCTGCAATTTCCACTGATTAATGATTTACGTTTAACAGAATGGGATGGCCACGATTTAGACGAAACCCGAAAATTCTACTTTTCGTCAGATCAATCCTATATTTTACTTGAAGCTGACTTACCTAATGGTCCTGTGGTGATTGGTGTTGCTGGCCTTGGTAAAATTGCCGGATATGCGCATCAGTTTTTTTGCTACCAAGGTAAGTTAAACCTAGAGCACTACACTCAGGGCAAGACCATTGTAAAATTCACCAAGCTTTTTAATCACTTAAAAGAGCAAGGTTTCAATCCAATCGAATTAAAAGCGCAAGAGCTAAACGCCCTACTCACTGGCGGCGCAACGCCGTTTGATGGCGATATCAACTTAAAGATGATCCCCCTCAATAACGTGCAAGACTCCGCGATTTACAAAGAAATTTTCCGCCGTATCCTTAACTTGCATAAGTTAGGTGCCAGTGATGTTAAGCGCTTTATGCTACGTGTATTTGAGCGTCATATGTCAAACTCACGGGTCGACTTTTATGAAGTGTGGCGACGTTCATTTGATAAAGTGAATCGCGCTAAACGTGAACTAAAAGCCCTTGAGTCAATGCAAGAGCCTATCGCAGCTCTTGAATCTATGCTTGAAAACCAAACGGTTTTAAAAGGTAAGCTTGCTGCCTATGCGCCAAAAATTGACCAAGCACTGATTGACTTTGAAACCTATCAACAAGAGCAACTCGCTGAGCTAAATATTGCCCTTGAAGATATCGAACATGAAAAGCATGAGTTCGAACAAAAGCAGCAGCTTTATATCCAGCAATCACGTGATATTGAACGTAAACAAACACAAATTGAACAATGGTTTTTAGACTATCGAGCGCTTAAATCTGAGTTTGAATTGGTGAATAAAGCCACTTTAAAAGTAAGCCTTACGCAACTTAAGCAAGATTATGAATCGCTATCGCATTCATTAAGCAGTGCCCAAGGTCAAAGCTTACACACCCTTGATTACCGCATTAGCGAAACACAAAAGCAAATTAAGAGCTTAAAACTGCAGTTAAAGAATCTCGAGTTCAATTTATTCACCCGTATGCGTGAAGATTTATCTTTGAAAGAAGTTGAAGAGATTTCGCGTATTCTAAACCCAGATATCTTATCGTTTGCCACCACCAGCAATGGTGATGTTGAGATCACAGACGAAGATGCCTTTGGTGAGTTTTTAGAGCAGTTATCGGCCAATGTGAAAGGCGGTGTACTGACTCTTCCTGGCGCGACGATTAAACTTAAAAAGCTAAGTCCTGTGCAGATGCAAACGGGCGAAAATAAAGAGCAATTAACCGCGCAACTCGCTGCTCTTGAAAACTCACTGAAAGAGTTTAAACAGCAGCGTGAAGTCGCTGCGAATGTCGCCGAAAAGCAAAAAGAAAAAGATGCCCTATATGATGAGCTAATGGCCTCTGAAGAAGCATTAAAACGCTTTGAACAATTTGAAGTGATGCAGCAATCTGTCGATGCACAAACTCTACTAAAAGAGCAATTAAATGCAGAGCGCGAACAAGTTGACGACTACCTGCAAGACATTCAAAAGAACAGTGGTTCAATCAGCGACCGTCGCTCAATTATCAAGTCGAAAAAAGATCTGCTTGCACGCCAAGCTGACCGTTTACGCCAAGTTAAATCAGAACGTATCGATCACACGCTTGATTTTTATTCAGGCAAAGTGACGCCATACATGATTGAAATCAGTATTGATTTTGATAATTTAAGTGATCTTATTCATCACTTTAACAAAGACTGCCAAGAACTACGCAACTTTGATATCAACGTACGTAACACCTACATGCATATTTATAATGCGGGTATTACTAAGTTTGATAACGAAAACGATGAGTTTACTAAATACGAAAAGCTTATTAGCGCGTTTCATAACATTGATAACGAGCGCGATGCTGTTGAGCGTCAAGGCCGAGTTGCGTTAACCGAAGTAGCCGCCACCATTAAAGGCTTGCGTGAAGACTTAGACCGCCTACGCCGCGAAATGAACAGCTTTAATAAAGGCATTAGTCAGCATCGGATCTCTAACCTTCAAGCATTCAAAATTAATGTTATTCCGCGCAAGATGTTAGTTGATAGCATTGATACCATTATCAGTACCTCAAACCAGTTTGAGCAAGGCGATACCCTAGACCTATTAAGCCAAGAGCCTTATAGCGAGTCTGCGGTAAACGAAGCGAAAGATCATTTAATTAAACTTGCCTCAGAAAAAGCAGGTTTAACACTGACCGACTTATTTGATATTCGATTTGAAGTAGTAAATCGTGCCGGTGAAACTGAACACTTCGAAAAAATAGACTCAGCCGGCTCTAACGGTACTCGTATCACCATTAAGCTACTTTGTGGCATGCTGTTTATTCGTTATTTATTAAGTGATCAAGAGCAAAACCTGTATCGTATTCCGATTTATATCGATGAAGCAGCCGATATCGACCCACAAAACCAAAAAGCAATTATCGAAACCGCTCTTAGCTTTGGCTTTGTGCCGATTTTTGCCTCAGTTAAACCACAAGTTAGCTGTGATTACATTGTCCCTATTCGTACTGTTAAAGATGGTGCACAAAACTGGGTCGATGAAAAAGACTGGATAGAAGTTGAACACAGTGCTTAATTGCAAAAATTAATCATTGCTGTAGTCAAGGATGGTTATACCCAAGCCACCTTAAGATGCAGCATTCAGCGTTTCACAGGTGCTTAATATCAAGGCGTTACTTTGCAACAATGGCAGTCCCTTTTAAGAAGTAACAACGATGAGAGTAAGTGCCTGAGAAGCGCCCAAAGGGTTGCTTTAAAAGCGATTTATACTGCGTTATTGATTTTAACAATAGAACCACTATTACTTGCAATCAATGCCTTGCCTAAATCGCTTTTAATTCCAACTGAAACTCGCATCTT
>NZ_JAKGAW010000058.1:0-23011 GCF_021532475.1 Pseudoalteromonas sp. APAL1
TACTTTATCAACCGTCGAGGCCAATGGCAATTTCACGGTTGGCAGAAGAGCATGAATATGGATTGTCAGTTTAATCTATTTCAAATAGCTAAGGTGCCAATAGAGAGACATGTGAAAATCAGGAGTGAAGCTACGCCTTTTGATCCTTTATACCAAGAATACTTGGCAAAGAGAAAAGCAAAGAGGCAATGCCGCAACTCTTGGAATGAGCCTAATCTCGCTGCTTTATAAGTTGCTGGGTACCAATTAGGTGCCTTCGTGAAGGCTTGAGCCGTATGCAGTGAAAGTTGCACGTACGGTTCTTAGGAGGGCGACACTTGGTAACAGGTGTCGTCTATCCGACAGAAACAAGTTGAAATACTACTCATGTTTTTATTACATTAAAACATGAGTAAATAAAAAAGGAGTAGCACGCTACTCCTTCAGGCTCGCCTTACATTATCGTTAGTAATACGCCTTTGCATGACCACAATAGAAAAGTATATTTGCGTACAATTCCCTCACTAGTATTATCAGAGTGAACCCTGACTACCCAGACATTAAGTAGTGAGCCGGCAACGTGCGGCTCGCAGTGAATTTAGAAAAAGCGATTAAGGGGCTACATTTATTGTTTGGAGTATATAAATGGTGCAATGGGATCACTTAGCTTTGTAACTAAGTTGGCCTTATCTTTTGGGTCATCAAACCACGCATATCTAACAGCAGCGGGGTTACTAACACTTTCACTCCAAGCGACTAGTAAGTTACCAACAAGCCTAGTTTGTGCACTGTAAAATTTTCCTTGCTGGTCCCCTACCTCAATTCCAATGGCATTGGCTGCAACCGACTTATTTACCATAATTGTATCTGTGAATCTGATCACAATTTGTGTGTTTCTAAAGCTAACCTTATCAATTGCTGCATCTACATATTGATTTATGTTTCCGTAAATCTTGTAGAGTATTGATCTTGCAATCCTTTCAGCTAAAGGGTGCTTTTTCTTAGGATGGACATCTTCGGCCTCACCTTGATCATAACTAACAACTAAAGAAACATTCGATAGTTCATTTGCAACTTCGCTTTGTAGTTGCCTGTACTCAGCCCATGGGCGGTTTAGTCCAGGTAATTGAACAATATAAAACGGTAATGAAGGTTCATCCCAGGTTTGGCGCCATTCTTTAATCAGTGTTTTTAGTTTTAGTTTGTTTAAATCTTTTGAAAAGTAAGGTTCAAGCTTTTGACTTTCAGTCATCGGTGCATTCGATTCACCTTGATACCAAATAACTCCTTTTATCTGAAAAGGTGAAAGAGGTTTAACACTTGAATCAAAAATAAAGCCAGGTTCATAAGGATGATGCGCTAATTTTTTTAAAGGAAACTGCTCTGTCCATGAAGATAAATTATAGAGTGCTCGGTCTCTGCACCATGGCATAATACTCTTTATCCAGTCGTTAGCTAAAGGTGCCAATTCAGGGATAGAGGCTAATGTTTGTTTACTAATAAAGTTTTCAGTCATCGTACCGCCGACGGATATATTTATAATACCCACGGGGACATCTAACTCTTTTTGTAATTTAGCTGCAAAATAGAAAGCAACAGCCGAAAAAGTAGCATTGCTTTGTTGCGAACTCAGTTTCCAACCATCTGTTTTTAAATAATTAGATTCATTGAGTTTGGCTAATTTATCGACTGAAAAAACAACCTCATCAGGGTAAAAGTCATCGTTATAATAATCCAGCAAGCGAATCACATTATTACTCGATTTAGCTAACTCACTATCTGCACCAACAGTTTTACTAACTTCAAAGCGCATGTTTGATTGTCCTGCAGCCAACCATACTTCGCCAATGAGTACATCTTTAAAGACCTTATGACTATTAGATGTAGTAATAATCAAATCACTTGCCTCGTAACCACCGTCCATGGCATCAAGTAATACTTGCCAGTCTCCATACTCATTCGCTTTAGTCGTTTTCAATTGCTTGGCATAACTAACTTCAATAACCTGCTCTGGTTCAGCCTTGCCCCAAATAGGTATGGATTTTTTTTGCTGTAAAACCATATGGTCACTAAATACACTCGGCATTTCCAAACAAAACCCGGATGTAATAGAGCTAATAATTAAACTTAAATACAAAATCACTTTAAATTTAGTCATACCAAGCCTCTGTATTAACTTACTTTATTAGCAAATGATTTAAAGTTAATCGCCTCAAGCTCAGCTGACATTGCTTTAAACTCATCATCAGAAAGGTTTTGGAATGGAGTACGGTTACCACCTAAATCTAAACCTATTACTTTCATAATTTGTTTCCCAGCAACGATATTGCCTCTAAACTTTGCGATAACATCAATTAAATCAAGTGACTGATATTGAAGCTGTTGTGCTTTTTCCAAGTCACCCTCAGCAAACGCTTTCCTTATACCTGTATATAAGTCAGCGGCATAGTTAAATGTGCCACCTATACAACCAGTCGCTCCACCAAAGGCTAGTGAAGGAAGCAGTGTTTCATCTTGTCCATGCAGCATATCGTACTTGCCATTTTCATAGCGTCTGCACTGTGTATACTCGTATAAGCTTTCGAAAGTATATTTAATACCTGCAAAATTAAGAATTCTGTTATCTACAGCTTTTAATAAAGCAAGCATAGAGATGTTTACACCGGTAAAGGCCGGAATATGGTAATAGTAAAATGGCAGTTCAGGGGTTACTGAAGCGATTTGCTCACAGTATGCTGCTAACTCTTCAACACGATTGATCTTTGGAAAAAGTGGCCCCATCACACTTGTTGCATACGCGCCAATTTCAGCTGCATGCATAGCAAGCTTTTGGCTAGTACGAACGCTATTACTACCAACATGAACGATAACTTTAAAATTCTCAGGCGCGGCATTTACCCACGCTTGAGCACAATCCATGCGTTCTTCATCAGTTAATAAATGCCCCTCGCCTGATGAGCCATTAACAAAAACACCTGATACTCCATGATTTACCAACATTTCAATATATCGAGGGATAACTGACAGGTTGATACTGCCATCGTCGTTAAACGCTGTGAATGGCGCGTTGATTAACCCATTAATTTTTTGCATTTTGTTTCCTTATTAATAAAACTGTTCACCCTGGATCCAGGTATTTTTGACGTGATATTCACCGTTACTTTCTTGCCCGAGCAACACAAAATTAGCATCAGCACCAACAGCTATTTGTCCAATAGATGTCGCTAATCCTAGGAGTTGTGCAGGGTAACGGCTTGCCATGTTTATTGATTCAGCAAAAGACGTGTTCAGCATTTTTCGGCTATTATTCACAGCGCTAATCATGTCTAATGCTGAACCAGCTAATTGACCTGTATGACTTACAAGCTTGTCTTGTGCTAATGAAATTTGATGACCATCAAAGTGAAAGGCCTGCTGCTGACTTCCGATAGTCGACATAGCATCTGTGACTAAAATTAGTTTTCCCTTCGGCTTTGCTCTGTAAGCGACTTTCGCGACTGCAGGGTGAACATGATGACCATCTAAAATTATTCCAGTCCAGCATCGGTCATCACTAAGTGCCGCCCCGACCATATTTGGATCTCTTGAAGTTAGCTGCGACATTGCATTGAATAAATGTGTGAAGCCAATAGCTCCTGCTTCGATACATTTAACAACATCTTCATATTCAGCATTTGAGTGACCAAGGCACACAATGACCTCATGTTCGACAAGATAACTAATTTGGGCCGGTGAAATTGATTCTGGAGCCACAGTTACCATTACTTTCCCTAAGTCATTGCGACAATATATCTTCAGCTCATCTTCTGTGATCTTGCGAATGTGTTGACTATTGTGGATACCCTTCTTAACGATGCTTAAATGAGGGCCTTCAAAGTGAACACCTGCGATACCTGGTATTTCTTGCTTAATAGCTTTACTGACAATTTCAGCAGCCTCTTGCAATTTTGCAATGTCACTTGTGATCAAAGTTGGCAATAGGCTTGTTGTGCCAAACATTGCATGCGCTTTAACCATTTTTTGTAGGGTTTCTAACGTTGTTTCATGGTTAAATAATGCACCGCCACCGCCATTAACTTGAGTGTCAATAAAGCCCGGTACCATGACACCATCTAGCTCAATACAAGACTCATGGTAGTAAGTAACTATTTCTGCGACTTTGCCATTAACAACCCTTATTGCTTTATCATCATGAAATTGCACACCATCAAAAAGTTGAGTAGGTTTAAATATCATCGGTCTTCCATTATTTGTAATGTGGGCATACCGCCCACATCTGAACTGAGCAAGGTTAGAAGTTAAGCTTTAGGCCCGCATAAAATGATCGACCATATAAGTCATAAGCGGTACCGTTAGTTAGCGTACCAACCTGATAATACTTATGGGTTTGCGTAAGCTGTGGAGGCTGTTTATCAAAAACATTTTTAATGCCAAAATAGGCGTTAATTGAGTCAGAGAAGCTATAGCTGATGCGCGCATCATGATATGTACGAGATTCAATCTCATTTAACTCATCTGTCATCAAGGTGTTGTCGTTACGGTCTTTAGTGCTGTCCCAATAACGTAATTGCCAATAAAGATTAAAGTTTTCGATACTATATGAAGCGTTGATATTAAAGCGTAGTTTTGGAAATAACACTTCACCTTCAAGATGCTGTGTATCGCCAGATTCTATACCCGTAATGCTGTATTCATCGATGTAGTTGGCTGCTAACCCAAGATATAAATCACCGACATCTAAGTTTGTTTGATACGAAACATCTAAATCAATACCACTGGTTTTGATAATGTTTTCATTACCTGAAGCTGAGTTAACATCTAGTGCGGCACCTGAACGGCCATCACGACGAACTAACCCTCCACAATTTGCATCAAATTCACTAGGGTCAACACTGTAACAACGATTTAAAATAACTGTGCGGTCTGTTTTAGCAATTGCGTCATCAATTTCTATATCGTAATAATCAATCGACATCTGTAAGTCGTCTAACCACTCAGGTGTTAATACGATACCTAACGTTAGCGTGTCAGCTTTCTCTTCTTTTACGTTTTCAGAACCACTTAATAGACCTGAAGTATTCTGGCTTTCAACTTGTGTAAGAACAAATGCTCCATCGCTATCAATACGGTTTTGGATTGCACTTATAGAACGACAGTTATCAGCAATGTTGCCAGTATCTGCATTGCTAATACCATTACATGGGTCTACAACAAATGCTGCTGTTGCGGTACCACCTGCGAAAAGGTCACTCACATTAGGTGCTCTCACTGCTGTTGCTAAAGCACCACGCAATTTAATTGAATCTGAAATTGGAGCATCGATACCAATAGTCCAGTTAGTCGTGGTTCCAACAGATGAGTAATCACCTACGCGTACAGCAAAATCAAGATTAAGTTGCTCTAAAATTGGAACGTGCAGTTCAGCAAAAACGTCAACAACATCAAATTCCCCTTTTGTTTTTGCAATTCGACTGCCACGCACTATTCCTGCTTGCCTTAATGGATCTGGAGTCTCTTGACCTTTTTCTTTACGGTACTCAACACCAGCAGCAAAACCTAGGTTGTTTACATCATCACTGAAAGCAAAATCAATATCGCCAGCAATGACTGATGTCACAACATATTGTTCGATTGAACCGTTTAACCCTGTATCTGCTGCAAGATAATTTACGGCCTCTTGCGAGATACCATCATATGCAAATGGATTAAACGGGACACAACCACTAATGCGAGCAATATCATCGGCACATTGATATCCGCCGGCTCCGTCACTTTCAATATCCAAAGCATAACGAGCACGTTCAAGGTTGATATCACCATGATTTTTTTGGTTTTGATCTGTAACACCATAGGTGGCGCTAACATTCAGATAAATACTATCTGTAAGGTCATATTCGTAATCACCTGCAACGCGAAATGTCGAACGCACATTTTCAGCACCACGGTCACCGAATTCATATAATCGACGGAAGGTTAAGCTCACATCGTCTAGATTAGTTATACCATCTTGCAATAAGGCATTACCTAAATCAGTACCTGCAAACCAAGGGTGCGTCGCAATATCTATCCCTGTAGTGCCACCACGTGATAACTTGAAGATATCGTTGCGTGTATCAAGAGGAATAGGTTCCATGCGAGTGCGTGACTCAACTCGCGAGTAATTTGCGGTAAAGTTAAGACGTGATTTATCATCCAAATCAAGTGATAACCCCGTTGCAGCAAATGTCCTATTCAATGGAGTGATCATTGAACGGTATTCATGGAAATTAAATGCATCTGATGTTTCAACATCACCAGTTCGTACAAATGGAGTGCCATCACCTTTATAATCACCAATTCGGCCTTCAGGGATATGTGATGAACCAACAAACTGCGGCGTATCAGCCAGACCATCACCATCGGTGTCAACAGAGTCTAAATGAACACTTGAATAATCTCGGTCTGTTGCTTTTAGACCTTCATCATCAGAATAACCTAGAGAGAACCAAGCATTTCCGCTATCGAAGTTATGGCCCACTGTAAACTCTAAATCTGTAGTACCTGCGGCACCGGCTTCTGTTTCACCCTTTTGTAATTTAACCGCTACGCCATCAAAGTTCTTTTTCAGAATAATATTCACAACACCTGCGATTGCATCTGAGCCATAAGCTGCAGATTGACCACCGGTTAATACTTCAACACGTTGAATCATTGTTGTAGGAATAGTATTTAGATCTACACCATACCCTGAACCAACAGACATCCCTGACACATAACGTTTACCGTCAACTAAAACTAGCGTTCTTGAAGAGCCTAAATTTCTTAACGCTATGGTATTCAGGCCACCATCCTGCTCACTTGAGTTTGAACTTGAAGATGTTGTATCACCAACAATTGATGGAATTTTACCGAGTAAGTCACCTACGTTAACGGCACCTACCCCCTCGATATCATCAGAATCTACAACTTTGATAGGTGATGGAGATTCGAAATCACCTTTTCTAATGTGTGAACCTGTTACTAGAATTTTTTCAACCTCTGCTGTTGCTTCAGGTTGCTCCTCTGCAAATGCAAAGTTACTTGCTGCAGCTCCAACACAAATGCTGAGGAGCGATTTTGAAAATAGCGTGGTCAGTTTATTACTCATGTGATGTACCCCGTTGATAGATTATGATCAGCTTTAAGCTGTATTATTGTTAACCTGTTATACCAGCATACCAACTGTTCGATTTTTGTCAAAAGGATCTAACAGAAAAAATACGATATTTTTATAATGGATTGATATGTATGGAATTTAAAAGCAGGCTATCATGGAGAAAATCCATTGATAGCCTACTGGAAGGGGAAGATTAATTAACTGCGTTGATATTTAAATTGATAAATTTAATATGAGTGCTGCCTGTAGCCTCATACAAAACTGCTATTGTTCCATCATTTAGCGTTATGATGTCAGAGTATGCACTGAAGCCATAAACGATTTGCGTAGGAGAGTTAAAACTCACCCCTTCGTCTTCGCTGACCCATATACCTAAATCATATCGATTAGCACCTGCAGGGCTACCAATTGGTGCCGACACTAAAATCTTATTCTCTGCATCTCCCTGAATAGTCGAACTAAAGCGCGTAATACCAATATCGACTTTAGACACAACAAGATCATGAGTTGTTTGCTGCCAAGTAATTCCGCCATCATTACTTAAAAAGTGATAACGAGTACCGGCTGCAGAGCCATCATTTCTAGCTGTCATCAAAATTCGACCGTCATTTAGCTCAACAAAGTCTGCTTCTGTAGGCCCTGAGATTGGGGTTAGATTTCCTTTATCCCAACTTGCTCCATTATCATCGCTGAACACACTCACAACATAAAATAAACTATCAGAGGCACGCACAATAGCAGGGAAAATAAGCCGACCATTGTGACTTCCTTGCGCTGAAGACTGCCATTTTAGTTGTATACCATGACCTGGGCCAGCATTAATTGAACGCCAAGTAGGGTCTTTAACTTCATCACTAACGTTAACGGTATTTGACCACGTTTGTCCGTTGTCAGTGCTTGATTTAAAAAGTAGGTAGTTAGGATCATCTGGACCAGTACAGTTGCCATTTTGTGCGCACAAATCGAGCCACTGAGTGTAAAAAACAAATATAGTGTTAGTTGACTCATCAACTAAAGGTCTAGGGTCAGAAAAGTCGTATTGTGAACTTTCTTCGATAATTTGCACCGGTTGCCAAGTTTTCCCTAAATCTAAAGAGCGCTTGAGTGAGATATTTATTAAACCACTTGCACCAGGATCAGCTCCATTAGGACGCCCCTCACTAAAAGCCAAAAGCGTATTATCTTGAGACTGAACAATAGATGGTATACGGTAGTTAGACATACCATTTATACCTTCAGCGCCACCTACGAATACACTGCTAAGTGCTATCGGCTGAGTGCTATCAGTTACTTCAAAGCGAACATTTTTGTAATTTGCAACACCACTTGTGCCTGATGAACCATTGCCAAAGACGATGACATTTTGATTTGATGCTGAGCCTGACCAACTAGTTACTTTTTCACCATCAAACCAAAAAGTGGCTTGTTGAGAACTTGCATCATATTTTACTTCATAGTCATGATATTGATCTGAGCCTTGCTGCGAAACTAGTGTGTATTGTGCATCACCCTCAACATCAGCAACGAGTGCACCACTTGAATCAATTTTCAAATTAACTAAGTAACGTTTATTACCATTTGCATAGTAATTTGTAATGTAGGAACCAGACAGGACTTTAACTGTACTAGACATAGACCAGCCATAATTTGTCGCGTCTAAGTTTGTTTGTGAGTCAGGAATAACTTCCCACTCGGCTTTACCAGCACTACCATCGGCTTGCCATACAGTATCACCATTATCATCTAGCAAACTACCTTGCCCTTGAAGGGTGGAGTCATTTGTCCAACCTAACAAATCAGGCGAAGCATCTAAGTTACTATTAAATAGAGCAACAACATTATTTGGGCGAGTTTTTAAGGCTGCTTCAGCTTTACTTAATATAGAAGAATAGATTTCAGTACTTGATATTTCTCCAGAGAAATACCATTGACCGCCACCATTATCTTCGTTTCGACCTATGTTCATAGAACTTAGACTGTCGACACTATTTAAAAATGAAGTCGATGAGTTTTGAGCTAGCAATTCACCATCTACGAGAATGCTAGTACCATTTTCATCAGTTAAAACCACCGTTTTATGTTCACGGTTATCATTAAACGCCTTTGTTGTTTTCAAGTTATTTATGAAGGCGCCGTTTTCTCTGGCATGGATGCGTAATGTACCATCTCCGTCGATTACTAATGCATATTCGCTTGATGCCTCGTTCGCATTGGATACGCTGAATAATGTTCCAGTTGTTCCTGTTGCTTTAAAAGCTGAATAGATACTGCCTTTAGTTAAGGAGTTAACTAGATCTAAATCAGAATCAAGTGATACATACGTAGAAGATCCATTAAAACTAGTTGTTGATGTGTCCCATTGCTTAACAAGTTCAGCATAAGCTAATGAGCTATTTAGGAGTAAGAAGCTAGTCGTTAAAAAGCTAGCTCCGATCGTATTTCTCATGTTTTCCTCACATTCTAATAAAGCCCTTACAATGAAGGGGTAACTTTATTACGTGACTAAACAACAAAATTAGTTACGCAAAGTGGTTGTCATCACAACAGCAAAAGCGTGAACCTTTATATGAGACACTGGTATAATAGGTCAACAGTTACACCTTTAGAATACGAAAAAACTCTTAATGTTTATTTTTTGTTAATTATTAATGCTCGATATATGGCCGGCGTTCTCTCTACAGCTTTAATCTCTCCAGATAACCAATATACAAACTTCTGATCTAAAACCGTCTGTAATGGCCCTGCGCCACCATAAAATGGCACACGTTTATTCAAAGTAAGCCATTCATTATTTGGAATATTGAAAATAAATTGCTGGCGGCTGAAGTTAAATTTCTCAGGTGACATTGCAAAATATTTTTTCTTAAAATTAATTAACTCTTCACCTTCCAACGTAGTGAGTTGTTTTAAGGCATCATCAAATACATTTTTATTCACCCCACCCAAGATCAAAACATGCTGGTCATCCAAAGCTAATGCGCTTCCCCCTGCCACAGAGAAAGGTTTTCCACTAAAGGTTATTTCAGATAACGCTTGCCAATTGAGTTGCTCGAAGTCAAAACTGTAACTATCTGTTAGTACATGAGAAGTACCATTTGGTGTTTGGGCGATACCAGAAAAAATATAAAACTTGTTAGCAATTCTTGTGCTTGCAAATTGCACTCGGGGTAAGCCTGGAATAGAAGTAACTTCGCAAGCACTTTTAGAGAAGGAATAACGACACATTTGTGCTTGGGCTTTTCCATCCCAACTGCCAGCAAACAAATATAACTCATTATTGAAAATATCAGCCGCACCATTTGACCATGTAAACGGCAAAGTAGTAATTTGACGAGTATGTACTTGAAGCTGACGATCAAGCGTTAGCTCAAGTACGACATTTATATCTCCATTTTCATTCTTACCACCAACTAGCCATAAGCCATTCTCTGTTTTGATCGTCGCTCCATATGCCTGAGGAACTGGTAATTGGCCTTGTGCAACAAGGTCAAAAGCTCCATTTTGAATATCATACACATACACGTCGCTATGAAAGACTTTGTTTGCCTTATCAAAAACAGGATGTCCATTCGGAAAGTTTGCTCCACCTGCAATGACTAAGTAATGATCTATTATTCCTGTAAACATAGCGGATAATCCAATAGGCTTACCTTGGCTATCTTTACTTTCTAACTCCGCTACTTTCTGCCACTGTAAATCGAATGTTTGCTTATATAAATCCTTTGCCATTAGATTCTTTGATATCAGCAAAGCAAAGCCTAAGATTATAATTCGTAACACTTTTAACCCTTTTTAAAATATAAAAACCTAATCTTAAAGATTAGGTTTTGGTTCTAACACAGGAAGAATCAATTAGAATTTGAGCTTCATACCAGCAAAAAATTGTCTGCCAATAATGTCATAAGCTCTCGGCTCTGTATTGGTACCCGCCGCAGATCCGGTCACGGTCAAGCGTGGGATAATATCTGGCTGCTCATCAAATAGGTTGTTAGTTCCAACATACACATTCAATGAATCGGTTACATTGTATGATGCTCTAACATCTAAGTAATAAACTGAGTCGAGGGTATTAATATCGTCTGATAATGTTTGATTCACATCATTATTAACGTCATTTTGCGTTTCATCACGATAAGTGAGTTGAGCAAAAAGACTAATATCATCAGTAAGACTATAAGTACTTTGTAAGGTGTAACGGAATTCAGGGTATAGAACTTCACCTTTATAATCTCGCTCTACACCTGCGGCACTGGTCGTTACATACTCGTCAAGGTATGAAGCTGATAAGCTTAAGTCGAACCCTTCATATGTATAATATGCTTCAATATCGACACCACTAGTTCTTACTTCACTTTCATTAATAGCTTGAGAGGTAATATTAAGAATTGGGCCATTTACTGCACGTACAACATTACCACCACAGGTTGGATCAAATTCACTTGGGTCAA
The DNA here is from genome assembly GCF_021532475.1 of Pseudoalteromonas sp. APAL1. Taxonomy (NCBI): domain Bacteria; kingdom Pseudomonadati; phylum Pseudomonadota; class Gammaproteobacteria; order Alteromonadales; family Pseudoalteromonadaceae; genus Pseudoalteromonas; species Pseudoalteromonas sp. APAL1. The sequence continues at coordinate 11,563 of NZ_JAKGAW010000058.1, forward strand.
CGTCATAGCATCGACTGATTATCTCACCAGCACCAACATTTAAAATCGCGTCCTCAATTTCAATCGAATAATAATCAACAGATAACGAGAATGCTTCTACTGGCGTAAAGATGGCACCTAATGTATAGGTATCAGCGGTTTCTTCTTTAAGGTCCGTTGACCCTGTTTGCAAAAAGCGCTCATTCTGGCTTTCTGAGCCAACTAATGTAAATGCTCCGGTAGAATCAATGCGATTTGAAATTGCGGCAATGCTGCGACAGTTTTCAGCAATATTTCCAGTGGTGCTTGCATCAACGCCATCACACACATCATGCCCACCTGTTGCACTGGCAGAGCCTGATGAATATAGATCATTCACGTTTGGTGCTCTAACCGCACTAGATACACTCGCTCTAAAACGTACGTAATCATTAACCGGTGCATCTAAACCAAATCGATAAGTAGAAGTGCTGCCAATTGAAGAGTAGTCCCCTGCACGCAATGCTAAACTCACGCTTAACCAATCAGCAACTGGAACAAAAAGTTCTCCAAATGCTTCATACGAATAAAAGCTTCCTTTTGTAGGGAATACCTGTAGGCGTCTGGTAATACCTGCTTGTCTAAAAGCGTCTGGAGTTTCAGCACCTTCTTCTCGGCGATATTCAATACCTGCTGCAAAACTTAGATTTTCATCATTTAAAGTAAATGGTAATTCACCCGATAATGCACTATTAACAACATACTGCTTGATTACGCCATTTTGACCAGTATCTACAGAGATGTAATCCACTGCTTCATCAGAAAAACCAACGATTCCTGCTTGGCCTAGCTCACTATCAACAGTACCAAATGGGTTAACTGGCACACAACCTTGCCATCTGTCTGTTACATCAGCGCATTGATAGCCACCATTTCCATCTTCTTCAATATTTAGTGCAGAACGAAGAGCAACTAAGTTTACATCGCCTGTATTTTTTTGAACTTGTGTAGTCGTACCGTAAACTGCAGATGTACTCCACAGAAGACCACTATCTAGCTCATAATCTAAGCTACCGGCGATACGGAAAGTTGTTCTTCTATTTTCGACACCAAGATTGTCAAACTCAGCAAGACGTCGAAATGTTTCTACTCGATCTAAAGAAGTACTGCCATCACCACTATTTAATAGATAAGGAAGCAACTGACTCTGTGCACTACTGCCATTAAAGAAAGGGCTATTCGCAACATCGATGCCTGTCGTACCGCCACGGTTAACGACAAAAACGTCGTTTACTACGCTTAAAGGTGCTGTCTCAATATTTGTTGATGAGTTAACTTCTGAGTAGTTTATTTCAAGATCTGCAAATAACTTATCAGAGATATCAAAAGTCATACCTGCAGCAGCAAACTGGCGTGTATATGGAGCAATTGCTTTACGATAATAAGTCTGGTTATAGAAATCACTTTCACCGTTAAGCTGACCATCTGAAGTAATTGTGGGTGCATTTTGGCTAAATAGATCACCGTTACCGAATATACTTAAATCACCAAACTTAAAAGCACCTTCATCAACATGCATTGGCCCATTACGAACATGCAATGTTTCTCTTAAACCATCGCCATCATCATCCAGTACATTGATACTATTTCGTGAGAAGTCACGGTCTCGAGCATTTAAGTTATCTTGATTCGCAAGTCCCAAAGAAACCCAAGCATTGCCTCCATCAAAATTCTTACCATAAGTAAAATCTATATTTTGACGAGCAGCACCACCTGCATCTGAATCTGCTCCGAAAGCATTAATCTCTACGCCATCAAAGTTTTTCTTAGTAATGATATTCACCACACCAGCAATTGCATCTGAACCATAAATTGCAGATTGCCCACCTGTTAGAACATCAACACGTTCGATGATAGATGTAGGGATAGAGTTTAAATCAACACCATACCCATCACCAGCAGAGGTACCTGATACATAACGACGGCCATTAACCAATACAAGAGTACGTGCCGTACCTAAATTACGTAACGAAGTAGTACTAATACCTGAGCTACCGCCACCATCATGATTATTCGACGCATCATTTGTGCCTGCAGTGACAGAAGGTAATCGGCTTAACGTATTTGAAATAGAAATTGCACCGATCCCTTCAATTGATTCTTTACCTACCTCAACTACTGGAGATGAAGATGTAAAATTTACGCTACCTTTGAAAATATTTGAGCCTGTAACATTTATACGCTCAATACCTTTTTCAGCTTTAGCTTCCTCTGCAACAACCTGTTGACTCATCGCCGCAGCAATACATGTCGCAAGCGCTGACATGTGAAAAATACTTTTATTGTTATTCATGGTTTCCCTCTATGTGATCGTAAAAAAGTGACAACAGCTCAAATATCACCCAGTCAACCTATCATACCAGTATACCTTCAGCAATATTTTTGTTCACAAAAAAGTAATAACAAAATGATATAAACTTATTAATAAACATCTAAGTTATTGAATATTAATAAGAAGCTAAGTTAGAGTTGACTGAATTAAATCAGTTATTTTGTTCCAACAACGTAAATCTGATGTGAAACCAGGAAAAAAGTTAAAGTGGTCTTTGCCCTTCAATCTATCGATTAAGATATTTGAATTTTGCTCAATACTTGATAACTGATTAATACTCACTTCTTCATCTTCGGTGCCATGGAGGAAATGGTAGTTCACTTTAGAATCTAGCAGCTCTAATGGATTGCTATCCCTTAGCCTTGATGCAATTTGAAAGTTATTACCTGACAATAACTTTGTAACTTGCTCAGGTTGCCCCAAGTCTTCTGAGCGTCTCAAGTCCACCACTCCTGATATAGAAATCGCATGTTTTATTTTTAATGGATCACTGTGATATAAAGGACTTTCTTTGTTAATATTCTTTCTTGAAGCACACCAAGTAGCCAAATGTCCCCCTGCTGAGTGACCAACAATAGTTATATTCTTAAGATCCAAATACTCAGTTCTTTCGATCGTTTTTAAATAATCAACGGCCATTGCAACATCCAGCAATGAAGTTGGCCAAGGCGCACTGTGATTATCACCAAAAGCATTCATTCTGCGATACTCAATATTCCAGACAGCTATATTTTTATCAGCAAAATACTCAACGATTCGTTTAGTCGCATAACTATCTAAACTATGGTTATCTTTCCAGTATCCACCGTGAATGACGATAAGAACTGGCACCATTTGTGTATTATCAGGACGATATAATTGGCAATATTGCTGTGAGTCTTCACCGTATTTGAAGATTTTCATGATTGTTTCTCTAATTAAACTTGTGTAAAAACCATACCACTGGTATAACAGCTATACCAACATAATAATTTAAATATTAATAAAATTTAAAAATGTACTTTTGAGTTTTCATTAAAAGTACTCATTCTGAGGGATTTACATGAAACTGATTGTTGGCGCTTATGCATCTGCACCTTCTAACAACACATGGAACAAAGAAGAAGAATCAAACTATTACGATGCTTTAAAAAGCAACGATGCAATCGATGGACTGGAAATACCATTCACTTCTAAACTGCATTCCTTCGATGAGCAGTGGTATTTGAGCATGCTCAGTACAAGATGGACATATGTTCTGACTTGTATTCCTGGAACAATGATGGCTCTCAATCAGGATGCGTCTTTTGGCCTAGCTTCAAATCAAGCTGCTGGACGAGAAAAGGCGATGCAATTTTACAAAAGCGCGGCTGAAGCAATTGCTACTATTAATAAGCAATTAAAGAAACAGGCTGTAACTCATGTGTTAATTCATACTGCTCCATCTAATCCACAATATAGATGTGATAAAGCACTTGAAAAATCTTTATTAGAATTATGTTCATATGATTGGCAAGGTGCCAAGTTACTAATTGAACATTGTGATGCATGGCAGCCAGAAAATCCTTTTGAAAAAGGCTTTATGGATTTAGAGTCTGAACTAGCAATTGTAAGTAAAGTTAATCAAGAGTCTAAATGTAGGATAGCTTTTTCTTTAAACTGGGGTCGATCAGCGATCGAGTTTCAAAGTAAGTTAGGAGCGATCGAGCATATAAAGGCCTGTAATGCGAAACAATTACTCAATGGGTTTATCTTTTCAGGAGCAAGTGCAAGCTCTGACATTTATGGAAAATGGTGTGATAGCCATATGCCACCCTGTTTGGAGCCCTTGGAAGACCCTACATTAGAAGACTCGGAATTAGATACTCAAGCAATAAAAGATTCTATTAACGAATTAAACTCAAGCTCGCTTGACTTCATTGGCTGTAAAATTTCCTTGTTACCTACATCTAGAGCTACAGAAGAAAAAATAAAGTGCATACATGACACTGTAGCTGTGATAAAAAATGTATTAGAAAATAGAATTTAAAAATAATTGTTTTGGTTAATTTGCTAATCTAAGACCCTTCGGTATGATAGGATGATAGCTTGATAGAGGATAGGTTAAAGACATGTCGTTAAAAGTAACACGCCCTGTAGAACGTAAGAAACTTTCAGAGACTGTTGAAGAAGAATTAGAACTCATGATCCGCCAGGGTGAGATAGCTGAAGGTGAAGCTCTTCCATCTGAACGAGATTTAATGGCGGCTTTCGGTGTCGGCAGACCATCAATTCGAGATGCACTCTCTGCATTAGCGAGAAAAGGCTTAGTTAAGATCAGCAGTGGTGAAAGAACCAGAGTAACTCGCCCTTCTGCTGATACTATCATCTCAGAGCTTTCAGGCATGTCTAAAGACTTTTTAGCACAGCCAAATGGTTTAAAGTATTTTGACCAGCTTCGCCGTTTCTTCGAATCAAGCTTAGTCAGACATGCAGCAGCCTATGCGACTCCAAGTCAAATAAAAGAACTGGAGGATGCACTAGAATTAAATGGCAAAGCAATTGAAAACGACAGCCAATTTAGAAAAACTGATATTTATTTCCACAGAGTTATCGCTTCTATACCTGGCAATCCGATTTTTCTTGCGGTGCATCAGGCTTTAGTTGATTGGTTGATCGATGCACGCCCAGACAGAGTTAATACTGCTGAATTGAATAAACGCAGCTACGATGACCATGTTGCTATTTTTGAATGTATAAAGAATGGCGATGTTGAAGGAGCTGATGCACAGCTTATGGCCCATATAGATTACGTTTTCGATAAGTACTACGGGTAATAACTCTCCATAAAGTTGAACAAGCAACATCCTAAAAGGCTATAAATTAGCCTTTTTTGTGCCTGAAATTTAAATTAATGATGGATTTTTAGACTTACCACTGGTATAACAGGTATACAGGATAACAAACAAAAGCTGTTATGAAAAAAATAATTATATTTATCATCGTATTATTCATGTATGTATCATCAACATCAGCTAATACACAATCAACTTGGCAACAAGACGCACAAGCTGTGGAGCCGGATATTATTAGCAACCCATTAGCTTTTCAGATATTTAATAATGAAAAGCAACCAGAACTCGATGTTGACCCCTCATCTCTAATTTTACTTTACGGTGATAGTTACATAGTTATTAGTAGTAACAAAGCTGATAATTTAGTCACCAAGAAGGTATCTTTTAATCAAAATTCATCACAGCAAGAAATTGAAAAGCTTTCTGTTCTTCCTATTCACTTTGATAAGTTCCAAGCTACTATCTTAGAGAATAAGCTATATCTTGTTGGCTACAGAAAAAAATGGCTCTTTTATTCTTTAGATTTACAAGAAGAGCAAGCCCAATGGCAATCGTTGCCGACACCTGTGTCACCAAATAGTGCTGTAAAAAACGTTTATTTAGCAGCTCAAAGTGACGGTGAAAAAATAGCGATATATAGCATTAGCCAGCTAAGCTCGCCGACGGAAAAAATAAAAGTTAGCCAATTTTTATCAAAAGAAAGTGTATGGAAATCTATAACACCAGCTAATCAAATAGCTGTATTAGACCCAATTTCATTTAGCTCTGCTTTTGCACAATCACACATCTTAGTAATGACTCAATCAGCACAGGTAATTGGGTTTAATACTGTAACAAAGGCATGGAGTGAATATCATGAAGCAAGCCCTTACCTTAGAACTATTCAAGCAAAGTTAGTTGGCACAGAACTAGTAGCTTCATTCAACAATAGTGAAAGCGGTTCTGATTCAATTGCAAGATTACAGCTTAAAAACACAAATAAAGACTTTGGTTTAGTTAACATGTTAGTGCTAGTCGTTTATTTGCTAGCTGTTGTAGCTGTCGGTTTGTTCTTTATGTTCAAAAATAAAAATACAGATGACTACTTCCGAGGTGGTCAGTCTATTCCTTGGTGGGCAGCGGCCTGTTCAATATATGCAACAATGCTAAGTTCCCTTACTTATATTGCATTACCTGCTGTCGTTTATCGCTCCGACTGGGTGTTATTACTGGGTATTTGGATGATCATTGCTGTTGCTCCTATTGCAGTTTACGTTGCGATTCCATTTTTCCGACAACTAGATGCAACAAGTGCTTATGAATACTTATCAAAAAGATTCAATCTACCCGTGAGATTATTTGCGAGCGGATTATTTACGTTATTCCATGTTGGAAGGATGGGTATTGTAATGGCGCTTACTGCACTTGCATTATCCGCAGTTACTCCACTTAGCGCGGCCGAAAGTGTTCTTATTATGGGAGTCTTGTGCTTACTTTATTGTACTTTAGGCGGTGTTGAAGCCGTTATTTGGACAGATACAGTACAAACTATCGTATTGCTAATAGGTGCTTTTGCTTGCTTTGCAATCATCATAATGGGATTAGATGGTGGATTTACTCACTTTATCGAAATAGGCATTGCCGATAATAAATTCACATTTGCAAATGTTGATTTTAGCCTTAATAGCATAACAACGTTATCAATTTGGGTCATAGTAATCGGCGGCATTGGCCAAAATATTTCTAGCTATACAGCGGATCAAGCAGTAGTGCAACGATACATGGTAACCGAATCTTCAAATGCAGCTACTAAATCTATTTGGGCAAATGCATGGCTTGCAGCACCCGGCGCACTACTCTTCTTTTGTATTGGTACTGGATTGTATGTGTTCTATCAACAACACCCAGAAAAGCTTGATCCAAGCCTGCAAATCGACCAAATCTTCCCGGCATTTATTTCAAATGAGCTACCAATCGGAGTAGCAGGTTTAATAATCGCAGGTATTTTTGCCGCAGCTCAGTCAACTGTATCTACCAGTATGAATTCAATTGCAACAACTGTTGTGACTGACTTCGTACGTCCGTTTCAGTTAGTCAAAAATGAAAAGTCATACATGAAAGTCGCTAGAGCATTAACATTTTTATCTGGCTTACTTGGAACACTCGTCGGTCTTATCTTCATCGACCCTGAGATTCGTTCATTAATGGAGGCTTACTTCAAAGTGATAGGTATGTTCATGGGGGCATTAGGCGGAATATTTGTACTTGGGGCATTAACTAAAAGAGCAAACTCTTTAGGTGCAATTGTAGGCCTCACAAGTGGTGTACTCGTCATGATATCGGCTTGGCAATTTGGTTGGGCTAACGGTTACCTATACGGAACAATTGGTATTTTGACTTGTTTAATTATTGGTTACGTAGTCAGCCTTATCAGCCCTAAGCACCAGAAAGATTTAAATGGCTTAACTCTATTCACGATGAACAAATAGCAAGGTAGAAAATCATGTCAAAGAACCTACAACTCGAGGCCGAACTCTTAACTTCTCTTAAGGGAAGCTTAATTGCCTCATGCCAACCAGTCGATAATGGTCCAATGGATAAGGTTGAACATATTGTAGCAATGGCACTAGCAGCTGTTGCAGGTGGAGCTAAAGGACTAAGAATTGAAGGTGTTGAAAATGTAAGAGCGGTTGCTTCAATAACCAAGGTTCCAATTGTTGGTATTGTGAAACGTGATTTAAACAATTCGCCTATACGCATTACACCGTATGTTGAAGATGTCATTGCGCTAGCTAAAGCAGGAGCAAAAATAATCGCTTTTGATGGCACTGATAGAGCACGCCCTGTTGATTGCTTAACCCTACTCGCAACTATTCATGAACAGGGGTGTATAGCAATGGCTGACTGTGCGGATTATAAAATGGGCCGCTTACTTTTCAATGCAGGGTGTACCTTCATAGGTAGCACAATGTCTGGCTACCTAGATTTATCAAATACGCCTAACGAGCCGGACTATAAGCTCGTCAGTGATCTTGCAGAAGTCGGGGTGCCTGTAATAGCTGAAGGTAGATATAACACACCTGAGAGAGCTGCAATTGGTATGCAAATGGGAGCACATTGCGTCACTGTAGGATCTGCAATTACACGTATTGAGCACATAACCAATTGGTTTGTTGATAGCATTGAAAGCCAAGCAAGAGCATAGCAAATATGAATATATCAATTGATGTTGGTGGAACAAAAATCGCGTGTGCTCTTATAGAGGAAAACCAAATTATAAAGAGTAAAAAAGTCGATTCGATAATTCATCAAAACCTTGAATCTCTACCTAATTATCTGTTTGATTTAATTAAAGATTGGCTACCAAAATCAAGTAGCGTGAACGTTGCCTGCACAGGGCAAGTCAGTCAAGATTCAGTAAGTTTTCTTTCTGCTGGCAAAAAGTTACCACTGAAACCCCGTTTAGAACAGTTGACCAATTTGCCCGTCACTATTATTAATGATGCTGCAGCTGCAGCTTGGGCTGAATACGTGTTAAACCCGAACTTAAGTAAACAAGATTTTGTATACATTACTGTGTCCACAGGTGTAGGTGCTGGCATTGTCTGTAATGGCAACTTAATAACTTGCCAAGATGGGTTTTGTGCTCATCTAGGTCATACTACAGTCCCCGTTAAAAATAATAACGTTTATCCATGCCACTGCGGGCGAAGTAACTGTGTAGAAGCAATAGCATCAGGAACAGCCATCGCTAAACATGCCTCCTCAGTATTAGGTGAAATTATCGATTGTAAAACTGCATTTGACTACTCTTCGCAGCTAAGAGCTGTCAATGAAGTAATCAATCAAGCAGCTGAAGCAATTTCAGAACTGATCTTCAATATGAAAGCTGCACTCGGTAATCAGCATGTGGTGCTTGGTGGCAGTGTAGGTAACTCAGAACTTTTTTTTGAAATGGTAAATGAAAGAATCAAAAGAGCTTCAAGTTTATATCAAGTAACTCTCATTAAACCCGTTACAGGTGCGAACGCGGATATGCTAGGTGTTCACTATTACGCGCAAAAGCTGAAAGGAGTTGAACTATGCAAGTCTTAATTTTTGAAAACAAACAAAAGGTTGCATTTTTTGCAGCTCAACTTTTTAAAGAGTTACTTCAACTAAAACCTGCAGCAACGTTAGGACTAGCAACAGGTAGTACGCCAATTGAACTTTATAAAGAATTAGTAAAACTTTATGAGAAAAAAGAGATCAGTTTTTCCAAAGCTGCCAGTTTTAATTTAGATGAATATTATGATATCGATGAAGGTAATAGAAACAGTTATCGCTATTTCATGAACTCCATGTTATTTGAAAAAATCGATATAAATTTGAAAAATACCTACCTACCAACTTGTAATCAATATCAAAACCCTGGCCAGCAAGGTAAACATTACGAAGCGCTAATACAAGAGTGTGGAGGAATTGATTTACAGCTACTTGGTATTGGCGCTAATGGCCACATTGGATTCAATGAGCCAACATCAAGTTTGGCATCGCGTACTCGAATAAAATCCCTAACTCCTCAAACAATTCAAGATAATAGCCGCCTTTTTGAGAAAGGTGAAAGCCAACCACAGTTAGCAATGACTATGGGAATTGCTACTATCTTAGATGCAAAGTATATCGTGTTGTTAGCCACGGGCGAAGTAAAAGCAAGAGCCGTATCAGACATGGTTAATGGCTCATTATCTGCAAACTGTCCTGCGTCGGCACTGCAAATGCACCCAAATACAATTGTTCTTTTAGATGAAGCAGCTGCGAGTCAGCTAAAAAATAAAGAATATCTTCAATGGGTCGCTAACCAAAATGAATCCATCGTAAAGAAACATGGTTACTTTAAGGATTTATAACAAACAGAATTATACTTGTTGTCATGCTTGCTCTTGATGAGTTAATCCTGTCCTTTTCTTGAGTAAGCATTTTTATCTGTCGTTGAAAGTATGTATTTAATCCCTACTTTATCGAGTAAGTTTTTAGCTCAGTCTAAATGTCTAACCTAATTTTTCTTACCTTACATTCTTAAAATATAGAACCAACGTTTATTTAATAGAAACCTTTATCTATTGCTTCTAAAGCATCTGTTTTATCATCCACTAAAGCTAAAAGTGCTTGCTGCTTATTTTTTATTACACTTGGTGAACATTCCCCAACTACATCACCATCAGCGTCATAAATGCAGTTTGTCCACTCAATTTCAGAGACTAATATAGGTATTCCATTTTTGTTATAGAATTTATATGGCTCTTTCAACGTCGTAATAAACCACATCAGGCAACTCCTTATAAATAGAATTAATTTACAGAGTTCGACTTTTCATCAAATAAAGACAGCTGTAGCCGCTGAGTTGTTTCTAATAAATAATTTATCTGATTAATTAGAGTTTGCGCTGTGACTCCAAATGATATTGTCAGTAGAGTGCTTGAGTGTAAGCTTTCATTTTTTCTAAATAACTTCAACCCTGGTACTGATTCATTAATTTCATTTATTGTGATCAAGTTAATGAATCTGTATTTTTCGCTAAAATTAGCGACAATGTTTAACTCACCACATGGCGATTCTTCATTCCATTCTGAAAGTGGTATAACGTCCACTGTGAATGTAGAGGTTGCACACTCTATACGCTGTATTATTCCATCCACCGTCAAAATATTCTGAATGGTTAGATCCTCGAAATAATTTTTTATAATTTCGATCATTTCGCTTGGTAATAAATCGGTTATTTGATGGTGTGCTTCAACACTAAAATGAGTATCAGGTAAATCAGCGCTAAGGTTTCCAATAATATCTTTTAATGCTTTTCCTTCGAACATCGAGTTTCCTAGTTTAATTGTCCATAATAGCAATCTATGTGAACTAACCAGCGACATCGCTTCGCTCTGATCACTGGGCTTCTACAGTCTAGCTTAACGGCTAGGCTGCTTCTTTTTTCTCAGATCCAAAATCCAACTTCGATAATTCGAAGACTTTCGTTTTAACGGATTGTTTCTCCTGAGATACGGGTGCTACCCTTGCGACGATTCCAGCCGCAATTAAATCTAATTCACCTGTCTTTTCTATGCTCTTAGCCGACGATAGATCACGGTTTTGATACGTTCCGCAAGCTACACAAGTGAAATACCTATCGTTCAATGTTAAAACATAGTTTTGGCCGCACTCTGAGCAGATCCCAGTGGACTTCTCAAATCGACCAATTTCGTGATACAACTTACCCTCTAACTCAGCTTTGTATTTTGAAAGCTGAGTTATCAGCCCCATTACGTTATCGGCA
>NZ_JAKGAW010000059.1:0-22763 GCF_021532475.1 Pseudoalteromonas sp. APAL1
TGGTTAAGTACAGAAAACCTCTGCTAAACGGAAGGCTGGGTGAGTTTGTAAAGAAAACGGTTTTCGATGTTTCTCTATCATCTGACTTTAGGATCGAAGAGGTTGAGATAGACAAAGATCACATTCACATGCTGATTACAATCGGCACTCGATATTCAGTAGGCCAGCACGCAAGGAGGATTAAGCAAGCGACAACCGCTAAAATCTGGAAATCATTTCCTTATCTGAAAAACCAATTTTGGAAAGAGAAAACATTTTGGTCTGATGGGTACTTTGTGTGTTCTGTAGGGAATGCAAGCGCAGAGACTATACGAAAATATATCCAAGAGCAGGGGTGACACCTATTCATCCCCGCGACATCACTTTGTTCTGATCACGGGGTTTTCTCGGTGAGTTTAGATAAAATTAAAGATCGCGCTCAATTCTCATCATTAACTTTGAAGATAGGTTTTCTTCTTCAGTTCAGCACGAAAAAATCTCTATGACATGATGTTACTACTTTAAATAAGTAGAGCAAGGCAAGAACATGGCATCAGTAAATCTAAAAGTTCAAGAAACAGAAAAACCTACAGAGTGGTTTAACACTATTCTGCCTGCATACGATGATTTAGGTAATCCAAACTTTTTGGACTCTAATGGTGATCTTGTTGAGGGTATTTATAGCGGTGTGCCAAATTCTGTTTACCACGAATTAGATGCTCATAGCTCATCTCTGATTAAAGAGTTAGCGAAAAACACACCAGCTCATGTATTTCGTCAATATTTTTCTAATGAGGAAAGAAAACGAACTGCTGCACAAAGAAACACTCTTGATACTGGCACTTATGGTCATGAGTTAATATTAGAGCCAATTGGTTTTTATGATCGCTATTTCCGTGTACCTCTTGCCATTGAGTATCCTACAGCGCTTCACACAAGTGCTGAGCTAAAGGACGCATTAAAAGCCGCAGGTCAAAAGGTCTCAGGCACTAAATCAGAGTTAGTTAAGCGCTTGTTAGATGCTAAACCAAACACCCTAATTTTTGATGATTTGATTGCAAAATCCATAATAAAAGGCGCTGGAGTCAAAGCCTACAACGAAGCTGTAAAAATGGTGGAAGAAAATAAGTGTTCTAGCCTATTAGCTGCTTTCAACGATGGAGCGCTTTCACACATAACCCATAAGACACCAATAGATGGTTTAGTCTGGGATGACGCCCATAGAATTTTGAATACATTCAAATCTCACGCTAGAGCTAAGCGATTAATTTCAAATGGTTTTGCGGAACTTACTGTAATAGCGCGAGATCCTGACTCAGGATTAATGCTTAAAGTAAAATTCGATTACATTAACAAGCATGCAATTGCCAGTGATGTTAAGTCTACTCGTTCAGCCAATCCAAATAAGTTTAGATTCCAATGCAGAGACCTTCGATATGACGTTCAAGAGAGTTTCTATAAGTATGTTGCGAATTTAGCAGGTATTCCCGTTAAATTGTTTGCTTTTATCGGTGTTGAATATTTAGAGGCTGATATATGCGAGGTTTTTGAGATGAAACGTACCCGCCAGATGATTGCTCATAATGACATGAAGAAAGCAATTGCAACTCTCAAAGAATGTTTAGATAGTGAAAACTGGTATGGATACACCAAAAACGATGAGGTCGTTGTTATTGACTGGTAATAAGCGCGATTTTTTAAATCAAATATTCTTATTACATATCCAAGTTCAACGGTGAGCGTTATGAGTTTATCACTTCAAGAATATCAAAATTTATTGTATGGAAAATTAACAGCATGCAAAGGCCAGTTTGAGGCTTATCTTTCCGAAAATGGTTATAAGCTAGACTTTAATACAGAGCTAAACTACGTCTATCAAATCGTTATGTCTGGATTAAACGTAGAATACAGCTTCCCTTACACTCCAGTTGAGTCCGTAATCAGTTCATTTTTAAAAGCTGCAAAAATAGGCCTTTCACTTTGCCCTACTGAGCAGCTTTGCTTTTTAAAAACTGAATATAGTGAATCATCAGGCCAGTATGTGACTCAATTAGGATTAGGCTACAAGGGAATTCTTAAACTTGCTTACCGTTCTGGAAAAGTAAAACAAATTAATGCGAATGTTTTTTATGAAAAAGACACTTTCCAATACAACGGTGTAAATTCAAAAGTTACCCACACTACAACCGTTCTATCTAAAGCAATGCGTGGACAATTAGCCGGTGGCTATTGTCAAACTGAGCTAATTGATGGTTCTTTTAAGACTACAGTTATGCCTCCTGAAGAAATTTTAGCTATTGAAGAGCAAGGTAAGGCGATGGGCAATGAAGCGTGGCTTTCAGTGCATGTGGATCAAATGAGGGAGAAAACCCTTATTAAACGTCACTGGAAGACTCTCTGCCCTTGTATTTATAGAGATAGTGTTATGAATGACCCAATGTTGTTTGATGATCAAGATTGTCAGCACAGTTCCAATCAGCAAGCTTATGAAGAAAAATTCGAAAGTGCTTATTCACGCGAGGCGTACTAATGTTATCAGTTCAAATTGAAAAGCTAATTAAATCTGCTTCAGACAATATTAAACAGTGGGAAACATTGTTCAACTTGGCTTCACATTCTCATTATTCCGCTTTGATTAAAGAGTGCGCCCTAGATGACGTTGTTGCGACAATTAAAGATGTGGATATGTTGATCGGCTCTCTGAGTCCTGAGCTGCTTAACCTAGTGAACATAAGAGTTAGGAAACATCCCTACACTACTGCATATTGTCTGTTTCCTGCACTAAATACAGATAATGTAATTGCCTACCTTGAAACTCAAGGTATTGTAAAAAGCTATGAACTTGCAGTGGTTTATGACAACGATAAATTTTCAATTGATGTTAGCTCAAACAAAGTATCTCACGTTAAAGGCGATAGCACTCAGGAGGCTTCATACTCTGGTTGCTATTTATTATTAGAGTTTGAAAATGGTACAAGCAAAGTTTGGTATATGGATGAGTATGAAATGCACTCTGCTTTTGATGCATGGCAAAACAAAGTATTTGGGGGTATGGATGTATTCAACAATACACTTGAATGGGCTGGTTTTGCATTAATTCTTCGTGCCTTGAAAACACTGGACATGCAGGATAGCGTAATTAGCCATCCAATCTTACCCGTTTTAAAAAGCCGATTAACTTCATATTACTCTGATTTTTTTAAGTACTACAAAGAGGCCAATAACGATAAGTTTGCTAGCTGCGTAATTACTTCACAGTACGTATCAACAGAAGGTGGAGAACTTGAAGAAGCATTAAAAAAACTAGATGACATCATTGAACCACCTGCAAATGTTATCGTACTAGGCCAACATAACCGCCAAGTGAGTAATGAAGATACCGAAATGAATGAAGCATCAGAAGATCAGTGCGAATTTTATAACCTTGATTTTGGAGTTATCTGAATGATTAAAGTTGAGTCAGAAATTTTAATTCAAATAGCTTTTAAGGAAGTGGAAAACGGTAAACCAGTTAACTTTTGGTTTAGCCCAATTCAGCATAAATATAAGCTAAATTATGATGAAGCTGGCACCGAAATTTGTCAGATAAGTCAGCTTTCATATTTTTGGTATGGGCCTTAACAGGCGACTCCTATTTTAGACTAAAAATAGTATAGATCTCTCAACTTATCTGACATTTGCAAAATAAGGCATGACAATTTTAATTATCCTGTATTTAAAGCGCCTTAAACTTTTCTATCATATCATTATCAATCTCATTGATTAGATTAGATGACAAACCTAAATGCTTGGCCTCATGCCTAAACGAGCGCGTTGCTTCAAATATTTCTTCAGCCATAGTCATAATCGCTTTTTTTGAAGACAACCCCGACTGAGCAGCTAGCTGATTTAGTACATTCTTTGGTGTTTGGCCATTACCACCAAAAGCCGTCATATGCTCTTTGTAAGGACTTGGGCTGTAAACAATGTCGTAGAAAGGTGATAGCGTCCAAACATCGGAGTCACTGGCAAGAAAACTGAAGTTCTTACTATGATCATCTTGGTTAACAGTTAAATAGTTAAACATGCAACGCTTAATGAGCTTCTGAGACTCTGTAACACTGCACATGATGCGCGTAGCTTTTACTAAATCCACATAGTCCAAAGAAGGTTCTCGAAAAGGGGCATCTAATAACCCACAAGCAGAAATCATATGAATTCGACCACCTTGCTCTGTGCAATCAAATCGCTCCTGCTCTAGCCAATATCTTCCATTACCCGCATCAATTAAATCAAACTCAGGAACCTCGATGCCAACATTACGAGCAATTTGCATGTAGCAATATTCAACTATTGATTCAGAGTGCTTCAAGTCAAACTTTTCTGATGTAAGCTTTACTATAAGCTTTGTGCCTTGTACGTCGTCTAATGTTGAATATTGACCATTCGCTAAACGCGTAACGTTCATTTTTGGCCTAGCACCACCCGATCCACCCGTTTTCATCAAGTGCTCAAGCAAAGCTGACTCAGTGCCTTCAAATTCTTCAATCGCAGCTCGACCGAGGGTAATAATATCAATTGAATCCTTGGACTCATCAAGTAAATCTAACTCTGGCTCATAGCTCAACGCCCCCATACATCTCTCACCTAGGTAGGCCAAACGCTCTAAAGCGGTAACTGTTTTTGGGTTCTGATTGTTCTGCCTAAATACACGATCCATGAGATAAAGACCCCAACCATCAGGGAGGCTGTCTGCAAAAACTCCATGGATGCCATAATGCGGTTTTCTAGGCGCAGCTTGTAGGCTTGTGTCTGCTTTTAAATTGAACGGGGCCAAAGAAGTAGAGTGAGCGTTTAAATACGTCTCGTCAAATTGAAAGAAGCTTTGTTGACTATTTTCAACAAGCTTGCCGACAAGCACCTTTTCACCGGTGCTAAGCTTACGCCTTACGGTTAGGGCAGATTTAAGCATGTCGTAGCACATCCTCTATTGATTTGAATTCAGGCTCACACGACTTTGTCAGCTCTTTCACTTTTTTCAAGTCTCCGACGGTCTCATAAAGCATTAGAAACTGACGCAATGAGATGTTACCAGATGATTCAAACTTTCGGATCGTCGCATAAGGCACGCCAGACAGATCGGCTAACTTCTGAACACTGAGTTTGTCTTTTTTTCGAGCTGACTTGATAAACTCTTTGAGATCCATCTGCAAATCATAAGCAGTATAAAGGGATAACATACACACCTCCAAATATGTCACTATAGTATCAATTATAGCATAAATAATGACATTATTTGTTACTATTGTGTCACATATGAAATGGTATTGAAGATTGTTTCATCAAGAGACAATATAAAAGCCATCACCGATGGTGAATAAAATTGCTGTTATAGTAACAAAAAATAAGATTATCAGTTGAATTTGTTACTATAGTATCAAAAAGTATCAAGATTAGAATTCTGCCTTATAAATTAATCTGTGTATTCACTGCTTTTAATAATTAAACCTACATCTCCCATTATTTCTGGTGGTGGCTTTGGCTTTAGGCATTGATCCTATTGGTATTAAAAAGGGTTCTACAGAGACTCTTCTAGTTAAATTTGTGTAAGAGTTGAACGGGTGAATTTAATAAAGGTTCAAAATAATTGCTACTACCAAGTCTCAATCGAGCTACAACTGAGTATTTGAGTATTAAAAATCACACTAGGGAGCTTGAGCAGTGACAATCTTGACCATAAGATAAGAAACTCATCTTTGGACAAAAACGTTTTAGAGTATTTATTTGGTAATTCCTAATCAGCCGACGTGTCAGCGGTCGGCTGCATTTTCTTGTAAGCTTTATAGTGCAATACTCTAGTGTTTACACCTAAATATTCATAAGCCGCAGCAGCCTTCATTACCAAATCTTCGTCTCTACACAGAAAAAAATGACAAAATGAAGCAACACCTGCATGCGTCATATCACTAAAGGATGCCCGAAATCTTCTATCTTTTTTCATTTTTGAATCACGATAGTAACCGAGAAAATTTAACTGGTGATAGACTGCGTTGACTTTCTCTTGAATAGTTCTTTCTCTATCCGAATCTGCTTCAAAGCTACGAGGTTTCACTCCAAAAAATGTTTCTATACCAATTCCTGAGAATTCTTCAATGCCTGATAAAATCTGCCATATTTTTTCCACCACGTTTGGCGGTTTTACATTTTTTAATATAACTGGCCCAATTCCCGTTTTGGCCTCGAACTCTGAAACTGGGGATTCGCCTCCTTCATCAAGTTCCTCTGCTACTCTCGAAGATTGACTGCTCATCAACGCAGGCAAATCTGCAATAAGCTTTTTGATACTTTCTATATGTATGGTTTCATCTAGCGCAATTTCGTCAATTCCCTCTAAAGCTTCCATCATGTACTTTTGTAAATCAACAGAACCTTGCTGAAAGATTTCTCCAAAAGACTTATCTGATTGTCCCCCGTAAAATGTCATGAGCATCTCAGACATGCCAAAATCGCCACTACAGCTTTCCGATTGATTTGCTAAAAAGCGCTTATAGGTATCACTTGCTAGATGTAGTGGCTCGCGAACATAATCCCTCTGACTTGATTACATCGTACATTTTGGACTCACATTAAGTGAGAATATGACCGGTGCCTGACTCACTTTAATTGACAATGAACTCACGCTAATCGAGAACGGGCTTGCAAACATAATCAGTCGGCTCACTTTATTTAAGAATAACGACAGTTCATAAAAATGGACGTTAAAAGATACCGTTCGTTAGTTTATGCATATAAAGCAGCCTGCGCCATTACTTATTTAAGCGTGAAAGCTTAGGTATGTATCGGTTAGTGTCAGACTTATATTTTAGAAAATCATCGCCATGCACTTTCTTCAAATAAGGCTCTTCAATTTGTCGAACAATCACTTCAATGCAAATCCAACATACAAAAGCACATGCCCAAAGCAGCAAATGTGGGAACGTTATACACACCCCTGCCCAAAATAGAAAAATACCAAAGTAAATGGGGTTGCGAGACTTTGCGTAAATCCCGTGGGTAATAAGTGCAGTCGTTTCTTGCTGGTCAACGCCAATACGCCATGAATCTCCCATTTGAATTTGAGACAACAAAGTTACAGCAATTCCGCAGGCGCCAATCAAGGAGCCGAGAAGCTGAAATGGAATTGAAGGAACAAATAGTAGGGGCGCACGTCCTAAGTAACCAAAAAGAACTAGACCAAATGCAAAGCAAAACGTAACCACGAATATAGCCCCTGGTACAATTTCTATTAATGGTGCGTTTATAGATGCTGCTCTTATACCAAAATCACCATTTCTCTTATATTGAACAAAGCTTCTACCGAGGACGGCTAGCGCCAAAAAACTACTAATTAAAATAAGCGAAACCATATCTATCCTTATCGTACATGACGTTAAGAATATGATTGTAAAGTCTATACTTAATAAAGAGTCAATAGGTACCTAAAAATCGTTCAGGTAAAACTTGGGCATTTACGAATAAATGCCCAAGAACACTACTGATCCCCTTTACTATGCACGAGTCGATAGAGTACAGGCAGCACTACCAGTGTTAGCAAGGTTGACGATATTATCCCGCCGATGACCACCGTGGCCAAAGGCCGTTGCACCTCTGCACCTATGCCCGTATTGAGCGCCATGGGCACAAATCCAAGGCTTGCCACTAGTGCTGTCATTAATACCGGACGCAAGCGAATAAGTGCCCCTTCAACAATGCTATTCACTAATTCTCCGGTTTCTAGCAAACGTTGCTTGATGAAGGACAGCATTACCAATCCGTTTAATACGGCAATCCCAGACAACGCGATAAATCCTACCGACGCGGATATGGATAAAGGCATATCCCTTAACCAAAGAGACATTACACCGCCTGTTAATGCCAAAGGGATACCTGTGAAGATAATCAACGCATCGCGTATAGAACCAAACGCAATTACCAGCATTGTCAAAATCACAAACAACGTAACCGGTACCACAATCGTCAATCGTTGACTCGCACTTTCGAGCTGCTCAAAGGTTCCACCATAGTCGAGCCAATAACCAGCAGGTAAATCTACTTCATCATTAATTCTCGCCTGAGCTTCTTCAACAAAAGTGCCAATATCTCTGTCACGCACATTTGCTGTGACAACAATACTACGTTTGCCATTCTCCCGGCTTATTTGGCTAGGTACTTCTTTAAATGCAAGTGTGGCTAATTCGCTTATTGGTACATGCTCACCAGAGGGCGTGACTATGGGAACGCTCTCAAGCTGAGTGAGTTCATTTCGAATGTCGTCGGCATATCGCACGACAATTTCAAAGCGTCTGTCGCCCTCAAAAATCATTCCAGCGGTTTCTCCACCTGTCGCAGCATTGAGCCATAACTGCAAGTCGGCTATATCCAAACCAAAGCGTGCCAATTGATCAGGCTTTGGTGTGACGGTGAAGATTGGAATGCCTTCTACCTGCTCAAGCCTCGCGTCATCAGCTCCTTCAATCGTTGAAATAACGGTCAAAATGTCAGAAGCAGATGCAAAGAGCGTATCTAAGTCATCCCCAAATAGCCTTATCCCCAAATCTGCCCTTACGCCACTAATCAATTCGTTAAAACGCATTTGTATAGGTTGCGTAAATTCATAATTATTGCCGGGCAAAGTAAACAAGTCCTCTTCAAACGTTTTCACTAACTCAGCTTTTGTCATTGATGGATCGGGCCATTGCTCCCGAGGCTTTAAAATAACAAACGTATCAGTAATGTTTGGTGGCATAGGGTCGGTGGCGACCTCACCCGTACCCGTGCGACCGAATACCGTCTGTACTTGCTCATACTGCATAAGTTTCGCTTCAAGAGTTTTTTGCATTTCAACTGCTTGTTCTACCCCAGTCCCAGGGATGCGTATCGCTTGTACTAAGATATCACCTTCATTGAGCTGGGGAATAAACTCGGAGCCTAATTTACTGCCCATCCATAAACTGCCGACAACCAAAGCACTCGCTGCTACTACCACTAGCCATCTAAAACGCAGCGCTCCGGTTAAAACAGGACGATAGACTGCCTTTGCACCTTTAATAATTGGGCTTTCTTTTTCGCTAATTTTACCTCTCATGAAAATTGCTATCGCCGCAGGCACTACGGTAAAACAAAATACCATTGCGGCAAGCAAAGCCATTATCACGGTCGCTGCCATGGGGTGGAACATTTTACCTTCGACGCCAGTGAGCGTGAACAAGGGGATATAAACAATGGTAATGATCAATACACCAAACAAACTGGGACGTATGACTTCATTAGTGGCTTCATATACAACATTCAGCCTTTCTTTGAGCGGTAGAGTAGCGCCGTTTTGTTTCTGGGATTCGGATAATCGTCTGATACAGTTTTCAACAATGATAACTGCGCCATCGACAATCAAGCCAAAATCCAGTGCGCCTAAACTCATCAAGTTAGCAGACACATCTGTTTTGACCATGCCCGATATCGTGGCAAGCATTGCCAAGGGTATTACAGCGGCGGTAATAAGTGCAGCTCGCACATTCCCAAGCAAAACGAATAGCACAACGATGACAAGTAAAGCGCCCTCGACGAGGTTTTTCTGCACTGTGTCGATGGTTTTGTCAACGAGGCTTGTCCTATCGTAAACCGCTTCAAGGATTACGCCCTCGGGTAAGCTTGTTTTAATGGTTTCGAGCTTACTGTCCACAGCTTTGGCGACCGTACGAGAGTTTTCTCCCACTAACATCATTGTCGTGCCAATCACTGTTTCTTGGCCATTTAACGTGCCGGCTCCAGAGCGCAGCTCTTTACCGAGGTTGATTTGGGCGATGTCTTGAATTTTTACCGGTACGCCATCAATGATCTTAACAACCACTTGGCCGATATCGTCAATGCCCTTAAGTTGGGCTTCCGATCTGATTAGTACTTGTTGCCCATTTTGTTCTACAAAACCAGCGCCTTGATTCGCATTGTTGCGTTCTAGCGCACTGAGAAGGTCACCTGTACTTATCCCAAAGTTTATCATTGCGACTGGATTAGGATTCACATGATATTGCTTTTCAAATCCGCCTATCGCATAAACCTCGGTCACCCCCTCAACAAGCGACAATTGGGGCTTAATTACCCAATCATGGATCTCCCTTAATGCCATAGCATCATAGGGTTGACCGTTGTCCTGTCGCGCCTGAGGCTCAGCACTTAACGAGTACATGTAAATTTCCCCCAAGCCTGTGGAGATAGGGCCCATTTCAGGGGTTAACCCTGTTGGCAATTGCGCCGCGATGGCGGTGAGACGCTCGTTGACGAGATTTCGTGCGAAATATAAATCAGTGCCCTCTTTAAACACGACTGTGACTTGCGACAAACCATAGCGTGATATCGAGCGGGTATACGATAAATTAGGCAAACCGGCCAGCGAGGTTTCAACTATAAACGTTATGCGTTGTTCAGTCTCCAAAGGCGAGTAACCTGGGGTTGCGGTATTTATCTGCACTTGCACGTTGGTGATATCAGGCACAGCATCAATCGGCAATTGTTTGTAACTGTACATACCAAAAAAGGCGACAAACAAGGCGAACAACATCATGACACCACGTCGCTCAATGGATAGACGGAGTATTGGTGCTATCATGTTCTCACCTCACCGTTTTTATGGACTTGGCTTTGCTTTTGACAATAAATGCGCAGGTAATTAGTCATCATCGCCCGCCTCCATTTTTAATAAATCAGCTTTTAGTAGATAGCTATTTTCTACAACGACTTGCTGGCCTATTTGAACGCCCTTCACAATCTCTACTAAACGGTTGTCCGTGTTCCCAAGCTTTACTTGGCGGGGGTAAAATCGCTCCCCTTCTTTGACAAAAACAATGGTTTGCCCATCTAACTCTTGTATTGAACTTTTGGGGAGAGCCAGATTGACTTCTTGGAACCCAATCTGAATATAACCCTCTACCATAGCGCCTAAAGGCCAATAACCACTGCCATTATCAACGTTCACAAACGCGATAGAATAAGGTTTGTCATCAGGTGAGGACGTAATGTGGCTTATACTTGATTGTTGCTGCAATTCCTCAAGCCTTAAAGTGACTTCCATATCAGCGGCAATACGAGTACGTTGTTTGGGGAAAATAGCCAATTGAGCAATTGCGCGAGAGTAATTAGCAACAGAAAGCAGTACTTGACCGTTGGTGAGCTCACCATCATTGGCGTGTCTAGCTATGATTTTTCCAGACATCGGTGAGGTGATTGAGTATTGATTTAAACTCTCGTTTGACTCAATGATTGCCAGTGTGTCACCTTTTTCTACTTTATCTCCAATATTCACCATGATACGTTTTACAACACCGTCGAAGCGGGCACGAATATGACTCAGTGACGCAGGATCATGAACTATCCGCCCAAAGGTTCTGGTTGTGAGCGATAATGTTCCTGATGCGGCCGATGCAGTCACGATATCGTGTTCAAGCATCCGTTCTTGAGATAACACTACGTACTCGGGTCTTTCTTCGGCTTCCTCATCGTCATCATCAGCCAGGGCGACAGAAGCAAACAGTAAAGTAACTAGCATGACTAACATGCCAAGCAAGTCACGTGCGCTAGTAACTAATGTAAATTGTGATTTATTCATTATTTTTTCTCTATTCATTGTGATGATTGAGCAGACGTCGAGGGAGAGTCAGAAAACACGGGAATTCCCGTAAGTGCCTCTAGATCTGCGCTTCGAAGGTGAACTAAGCCTGCGGCTTTTATCATAGTTCGTTGCATATCTATGAGTTGCTGTTGCGTTGTCACCCACTCTATGTAGTTGTAGCGACCACTTTCATAGCCATCCCGCGCCAATTTCAATGCAGATTCCAATGTTGGGACGACATTGTCTTGAAGGGTCGTAACAGTGAGCAAGGCTTGGTCTTTTGCGCTAATGACTTGATTTAATTGGCGAGTAAGTTCACGAATTTTCGCTTGTTTTTGATAGTCTATACTGTCAAGCAATGCGCGCTGTTGTTCGTATTCACCTAGATTCCGCTGCTTGGTATTTAACGGCACCGAAATACTGGCGACTAACGCTGTGTCATCAATTCCCTGCATTCTTCGGATACCGGCTTCCCACGCAATGTCGAACTGCTGACTGGCCTGAACCACTCTCAATCTGGCCTCTTGTACCCGATAGTTATCAGCATAAAGCAGAACGTGTGGATTGCTTTGAAGCTGTGAAAGCATATGTTCAAGTGATAGTGAATTTGGAAACGATAACAGTGTCCCTTCAACTTCCGCAAACGCAGCGTTAGTGTCACCCCACATGATGGCCAGGTCGCGTTTATACTCATTGAGTTTTTGTTCACTTATCAATAACGACAAACGCGCCTGCGACAACGCTGACTCTGCACGTTTTTTCTCAAGTGGTGAAGAAGCCCCCGCTTCAACCCGTGTAGAGACTGTCTGAAGCATTGTGCGAGCCAGCATTTCAGCTCGTTGCTCAGTCTTGTGCAACGCTTGTTGGACAATGACATTGATATATCGTCGAGTTGTTTCACCCAAGATGTCCAGCGTGCGAATGCGCCGTTGTGTAAGCAGTTGTGCTTTTTTTGAACTCACCACATTCATTCGGCCGCTGACTTTATCTCCAAGCTCGATGACCGACGATAAGGTCAGTGTCAATTCGGCATCTTTGATACCAGACACTTCGCCTGTTCCCAACACATTTTCAACTTCAACCCCAACAGACATTTCAGGTCGTAAGCTGGCCATTTTTGATTCACCATCCAAAGCCGAAGATTTAAATTCGAACACAACTAAATCTGGGTTGTTTGATAATGTGCGTTTGAGCGCATTTTCAAGCGTGATTGAAGACTTTTGCGCATTGGCAGATTGAACAGATATGCTCATGGTTACCAGTGCAGCAGATATCAATTTCAGATACGCTGAGCTAGCTTTTTTTATGCCCAATGGGCGTGAAGAACTCATAAAAGAACCTTTTGTTCATAAGATAACGACATACATGGAAAGCACCCATGCAAACATATAGGAGGGAATGGATTAATGTTGAGGTGGGCGCAAAAGGCCTTCGACTAGGCCGTCAGTGACGTTGCGGGAATAACTGTATTGATTGGTATATAACGGTTTAGATACGTCATTTATTGGGTGCTGTGCCAGAAACTTAATCTGTCCACATTGACACAGCACACAATGGAAACACTTAGACTCTTCACTCGACGTATTATCACCAGCATTTACATTTTTTTCGGGAACATCATAAGTGCCTATCGACTTTGATTGTTCAGGGACTGACGATACCTCCGCAGGGTAGTCATCGCATTGAGCGGCGAACGAAAAGCCCGATTGACACATGAGCAAAGTAATAAGTAGCCATGCCAACCTACGCAGTTTTGATGTGCAATTAAAAATTGGCATTTTCTTATCAACTTTGCGCATTAAGCGCTCGCTGTCTTTCATTTCCAGCATCTTCGAGGATCATTTTTGCCCCGCGCAACACAACGCACGAAACTATCACACCGATAACCAGATCAGGCCATCGAGAATCGAGCCAAAACACCAAAACGCCAGCAAAGATAACACCTAAGTTGGCAATCACATCGTTGGCTGAAAATATCCAGCTTGCCCGCATATGCACTTCTTCATTTCTTTGTTTGCGTATGATCACAAGACAAATGACATTAGCAACCAGTGCAACTGCCCCCATAGCCATCATTAGTCCCGATACAGGTTCGCTACCGTAAATTGACCGTCTTACAATATCAATGATAATCAACACACCCAGTGCCATCTGAAAAAAGCCGCTAATTCTAGCCGCATTGGCTTTGTGCAATAGCGATTTACCAATAGCATAAAGGGCAACACCATATACAACTGCGTCGGCGAGCATATCAAGTGAATCGGCTATTAATGCGGTTGAATGAGCAAGCAACCCGATCCCCATTTCTATAACAAACATTGTCGCGTTTATTCCCAAAAGCCAATACAAAACCTGTCGTTGAGACTGGTCTTTTATTTCAACTTCGCACCCACATCCGCTCATTAGAAACACACTCTTTACTGATGAATAGTATGAGTATAAAGTCTATACTTGGTATAGAGTCAACGGTTAGGAGAAAAAATGAAAATTGGTGATGTCGCAAAGACGACAGGTTGTAGTATTCAGACCATTCGTTTTTATGAAAAGAAAGGGCTATTGCCTGAGCTCAAGCGCTCAAGTGGAAATTATCGTGTCTACGACAAGGGGACTATTGAACAACTCCTATTTATTAAACAGTGTCGTTCATTGGATATGTCTATCATGGAAGTAAAAACGCTCATGGACAGTCGTTCGAAGCCAGATCAGAGCTGTTCAAATATCAATACGTTAATAGCTAAGCATTTATCAGACGTCATTATTCGCATTGAAGAGCTAAACGCATTAAAGTCATCACTCGAAAATATGGCGTCAAAGTGTGATCAAAACAAAACCATTAGGGACTGTGGCATTTTAAATTATTTACACACTTAAAAGTGTAAGAAGCACACAGTTTCACTGTGCGCACTCGCCTCAACGTGTATCTATCGGCTAACATTCGTCATTTGTGTAGATTTATAAGGCAAAAATCAATAGCCTGAACTTTTGATACTGAGTCAGCCATGCATATTCATTTGTGGCCCTACAAAGCGATTTACATCGGAATCAGTCCTGATAATGATGTTCATGCACATCATGCTGTCCAAATTTGCATTGGTTTAGACAAAGACATCTCGGTTCAAGATTACAAGGCACAAAGTATTCACACCGGACAATGTATTGTGATTTTCGAAGATGTCCCTCACAAGGTTTTGGCACAGGACAATCAGATTGTAGTCATCTATTTAGAGCCTGAAGATAGGAAAAACCAACAATTTCTCAAAGCCTTACGTCAAGCCAGGAGTGATGGAATTAATACTCTGCCGCTTACTAGCAAAGAATTGGGATCCATTTCTCAGCATCTATTTACTGACGTCGATATCGACAAAGTGTGGAAAACAGTAAATAAAGCGGTAGGGCTAGTCTATAGTCCTGCGCTTTCATCGCGCCCTGAGGATAAACGGGTACGAGCGGTCATCGACATTATTGCTTCGCAGAGAGGTTGTGCAATCGATATGGCGTTTTTATCATCGAAGGTTTTCTTGTCCCCAAGTCGCAATCAAGTCCTAATTGCTCAGCCCAGCTCCTGATGATAGACCTGTAATATGAATAGCTTATTGGTTGATTAGAGCGACGTATACTCCGAAACAAATAATCACTGGGTTGCAATTTAACTTCTTGAATCCAATGGATAATACTTTGTTGTGTTCTCGGAGTTATCTCAAATTGAACTTCGATCCCAGTTTTCTTCTGCGTTAATTGAACCCTTTCAAATACTTGATCGAGAGTAGTGACGTCTCGAACTTTTAAAGAGAGTAAGTCACATGATCTTAGCTTGCTATCTATAGCCAAATTCAGTAAAGCTAATTGCATCAAGTTGTTTTGAATTTCAATTCGAGTGCGAATACGCCAAATCTCTTCAAGCTTGAAAGGACGTTTCACACCAGTAGCATTGTGGTTTAGTTCTGGTTTCATAGTGACCTCCTATTTAAAAGTCACTATGAGGATAGTGGATGTATTACTGATTAGGATTTGGAAAGAAATGAATTTCGAAAAATCGAGCATTAGCAATCCATGAATAACTACTGGTATGGCAAAGCAGTTGCTTTTTATGCCACAGTATCCGCAACAAAATATCGTTTTTCAGCACAATAAGAGGCAAACGAAGAAGTAATGTGAAGACATAAAAGCTTTATACTGCGTGCTTTATTATCTAACTGCGTAACGTTAAACCTTCGCCCTATAGTAATTGCGGTCTCTCTACCATGAGCTATCGCGTTACGGTGATCCTTGACTTCGGTTAAGACAAAGTGCTGCACACCTTCTGGCAGTGGTGAGCGTTCTAAATCAAAAAAATTCCACACGTTCTCTAGCTGTTTAATAGAAATATTCATTGAGCCACCTGATGGAAAAACAGAACTGTCAACATTAGTCACTTCAGTATCACTTGTTACTGCGAGAACAAGTTTATGACGATTTTCCCACACTTTGGAGGCTCCGCACTCTCGAAGAGCTTTAAAATGAGAATCAAACAGCGAGCACAATACCGCACTTTTAAAATGATTGGCAGGAGCTTCTTCTTGCCCAATAACTTCTAATGCTCGTGTGACTGATTGTGTAATTGCAAACTCAAGTGCTGCATACATTGCAACAAACACCAAGCCTTTCTGAGCACGATAGAAGTCTGAATTTTTAGTTTCTTCAGTCAGTGCCTCATCTGACAAATACTCTAGTATTGAATCTAGTTGCCTCAAGCGATTCATAACACCAGCATCAATATCATTAAACATTATCTACAAACCTAACTCGACAATACTCGACTCTTTCGCGTAAGCGAGGCCCTGAATTTGTGGCTCCAGTTGTCAAGCGGCGTAACTCTTCATCATCAATCCAGTTGGCTACATTTGATCCGCTAATATCAACTCCTTCTTCAATAGCATCGGCAGCTCCAATAGCAATGGCTTCAAAAAGCACTTGTGGTGTACTTCCTTTATTGCCGCGTTTAATTCCATTAGGTAAGACAGCTCTTAGTGATTCAAATGTTTTTTCAAACAGCTCTCTATACTTCTTATAGTTAAAATGTACCGATGCATCGGCCATAAAGTCATTTAGAAATATCTCTACACTGTGTTTAAAATCATCACGTTTTGTTTTGTAAGCCAAAAACTTCAAAACAAGCTCTTCTCTGGTACCGTCTTTCGCTTTAGTTGATGACACATTAACAACTTTGTTGAAGTCATCATTTTTTGCAAGTTCAATGATAAAATCATTAAATTGCCCTCTAAATACACAAGCTCGAATTTCTTGAGGAGTTAATTTGATTCCACCAGTATTCAATCTCTCAAAGAGGTCGAATCGTACTTTTAGATCACTTTTATCGCTTAGTGTTGTTACCTTAAGCGGACGTAAACTGAACTTCAAACGAAGTGAATGAGGCAGATCATTAAACGTTGCTCCATTGAACTCAGACAGGATATCTAGCCCCTTAAGTTTAAGAGGCTTATCCAGCCCAAAACTTTCTATTTGCTCTGGGGTCCCACAAAAATGAATCAATGAGTTAAGCCTTTGTACGCCATCTATTAACTCCCAAGATCCATCTCTATTTGCAGCCATGAACAAGTTAGGAATAGGTATTCCCAATAAAACAGATTCTACAAGTTTAGACTGGTTATCTTCGGGCCAACGAAATTGCCTTTGGTACTCAGGAGCAATGTTGATAATTGATTCATTCGCCATAGAAATCAACTCTTTAACAGATATATCAAATGAATCAAAATCTACTTTCCTAGTCTCTTGATCGAGTTGATTCATATAATCTTTCATGTGTTCTCCAGTGAGCTATCTAAGTTTATTCCAGTGTAACAACAACTCATATTTTAGTCGATATTAGTCAATAGGTTAGTGAATGGTGACTAGAAACACTATCTAACAATTCATGGAGGACTGAGGGCTAAGCTCACGTCGATATTCTTGTAAACTCTCACATTACAAGACACCACAACGATTAGAAAAAGCATTCGTAAAGTGCAAAGAAAAAGTGTACTAGCACACAATGGGGCAAAAACGTTTTAGAAATGGCAGCGTACCGATGCAATCGCTGCCATTTTAGGATGATAGTTTAATACTTGGTATGAATCTTTATTCTACTCACACACTTGGAATTGATTGAAATTTTTCTATTTTCAGCAATATAGAAGAGCTTCGCGTCTACCCCTTACTGGTTATTGTTCTAGGCGCAGTAGCTCCTCTCTTCAAATTTTGACAAAAAAAAAGACCGATTAACGGTCTTTTCTTATTTTATTTTTTGCTTATTCGGTGGTGCATCCATAAATAACTACCGAAAAAAACTACATTACCAAAAATGAAAAAGGTCAAACCAATAGCTTGGATTTCATTCATCTTGATCGTCCTCCTCGGAACCATTTAGGAAAGTTATATAGAAACCTATCACAACAGATGCCAACATACAAACAAAAGCAATGACTAGCTTTATAAGTCCTTGAATTTGAATTTCGTAGCATGTTTTGTTGTCGAAACCACACGGCCAAACATATCCGCAAAACCACTAACAGAGAGCTCTGGAATATAGCCAACAATTGTTGCTAATAAGATTAGTTCAACCATGATCTTATTTAGCATTTTGTTTTTCATAAGCAATTCATTTGAATCTCCTCAAAGTAAATTTGAGGGTTCACACCCTTGAGGGAGTAATCCCCCAAGGGTTGTTTATGCTTCAAATAGCAATTCTGCCGTTTCACAGGCATTTGCGATTGTCACATTGTGTATCACAAGCAAATCTACAGTCTTTCTATATTTTTCAATTAATAAAAAGTGAGTAGTTTTTGCTATGAAGTGTCTGATAACCATATCTGGATAGTATCCATTACGGTATGCTGCGAAATGACGTAGCTGAGAACCACCAGCTTTTGCCATTTCAATATGATGTTTACTCATTGCTCCTCCAAAGAAAGGGGGAGCTTCCCAAGCGGGGGGCTCCCCGCATGGGTTGGTTGTAAAAATCTAAAAGGTTACTTCAACCTCAATGTCACCTTTTGGCTTACAAACGCAAGGTAATATCTCACCTTCATTTGTAAAGCCAATTGGTTCATCGATATATTCGACATTGCCCTTTAGTAATTTGATGCGACACGCCCCACAAAAACCTGATTTACAGTTAGATGTAGGGGCAACACTATTCAGCTCTAAAGTCTGTAATAGTGTTCCATTTGTGTCATTGTAAACTTGACCAGAAACGCTAATCATTTGACACCTCCAGTATTAACAGAGATGTCAACAGGTAAGCGAAATGAAAAAGCACTAGGGCCTGCTAAGTTGTAGGTGTCCAGCCAGTCCATACTTTTGCTGCCATTAGGTATATCTAAAGGTGGCATATAAATATCAACAAACTTTCCTTCTCTACGTAGCCTCGCAGCTAATGCTTCTGCTTTTTCTTGACCTGCTCCAGATGCATCCTTATCAGCAAAAATTAATACTGAAGTCACACTATCTGGAATTTTTACCATTTTTAGTAATGTGTCCGAATAGCATGACCACATAGGACAACCTGTAGCCTCACGAACAGCTAATGCAGTTTCAATTCCCTCACATACGCCAATAAAGGTGTTATCACCTTCAGTTACTGGTGAGTCAATTTTAATTGAACATCCACCAATATAGCTGGGCGGAGGCATTAACATCTTCGCATTAGGTACATCTGCTTTTAAGCCTTGCTTGTTAAGGAAAATTCGATGAATCGTGATCCGATTACCATCTGGATCAGTCATTGAACCTAGTAAACCATGAAGTTTCTTAGGTTTAGACTGACCATCTCCCCACCAAAGCTCATCAGCATACCCAAGTGTATACGGTAAAGTTTTCGCATCAGTTTTAAGTCCACGGCTGTTCAAGTAAGCTTGTATCCGACCAGATTGATCATGAGCTGCAGGAATAGCGTGTTGAAATAGCTTCTCAAGTTTTGCAACTCGTTTTGCTTTTTCATCATCGTTAATACCTTTTGGCTGTGAAGCTTTCACATTTTTAACGTATTCGCGCGAGATGCTTGATAAGTCACCACCACAGATATCGATTATTTTGTTTAAAGCGTGGCTTTTTGAGCAACTCTCCATAAACGCAATTACATCTATTCCACCGGGTAAAGCACCTACATCGTTATGGTATGCACCACCGGTATCAACCCAATCTCGGAAAAGGCGAAACTTAGTTCTTCCGTTTCCAGTTTTTGGGCATGGTACTTGTGGTGAACCACCGTGGTTATTTGATTTTGAAACTGCTTCATTAAGTCCTGGGTAGGCTGAGTAGACAGAAGACCACCCGCCATTTGACTTAACTAAAGCAAGTACTTTATCTATTTTTGATTCAATCATTACAACTCTCCTATTCCTCAAGACGACCCTAAAGCGTCCTGAATACAAGGCGCTTTAGGTGGTCGCCTCGAATAAAAAGAAGAGTTAGCCCTAAGGCTAACTCATACGTTTAGCCTTGAGCTTGAGCTCGTTGTTGACCTTCAAATAAAGGTCCCCACTTAGCACGTAATGAAAGAATCGTTTTACCGCCAATATGTACCTCTCTCACTTCAGTGTTAGGTATTGACGATGGGATTGGCATAATTGCCTTTTTAATTGAATTATTCATACGTATCTCCTCCAAAGAGTACAAAAAAGGGGATACGCCCCTTATGGGAAGTATCCCCACAAGGAATGGTTTTAATTTGAGTTAGATAAGACCGCGCTCAGCAAAAGAGACAATATTTTCGCCAATAATGATGTGATCTAACACTTGTACATCAATATGATTGAGTGCATGTTGGATCTTAGTGGTTATTAGCTTGTCTGCTTGCGATGGTTCGGCAATACCTGATGGGTGGTTGTGCGCTAAAATGACAGAAGATGCATTCTTTTTTAGTACACTTTTTACAATCTCCCGAGGATAAACACTTGCAGCATTTATCGTTCCGGTAAACAGTATTTCTTTGTCTATAAGTCTATTTTGGTTATCAAGATAAAGCATGTAAAAGACCTCATGCTCCAATCCCTTTAAATGGACCTCTAGATAATCTGTGACTTGGGTAGGGCTCTTAAAAATAGCACCTCGTCTCAGCCTATTGTTTAGAAGCTTCTTGGCTGTTTCAATAATTTCATCAGAGCTAAGCTCTGACGTGATTATATATTTACCAGTTTCTTCATTTAGTTTTAAGTTAGAAATAGTCATTGTCTCCTCCAAAGAAACATTAAGCGGAGACAATTACCCAGAGGATAATAATCCCCTATGGGTTGATTTAAGTTTGTTGAACACAAGCAAGCTGAACTAGCTTATGATAAGTCTAGGGTTAAACCCAAAGTAACAACGAGACGTCGGTACTTGTTCTACACAAATACAAGGATCTGAGTAGCTTTTATGCTTTATCAAAATTAATTACCTTACGGTAAATTTGATAGCAAGGTGCCATCATTAAATTAATGATAAATGCAGAAAATCAATTTGGCTTATATGTAGTAGTGTGTGTGTGATTCATAGACATCCTTTCTATACTTGGATGTTATGAACGATGAAATTCAACAAAGACTTAAGTGGATAAAGCTTTATCAAGAAACAAACAACGCAGGTTTGGTTTGTCTGCGTTGTGGAATATCTAGACCAACATTACGAAAGTGGTGGTCTAGGAATCAAGAGCAAGGTCTTGATGGCCTTAAAAGTTTGAGTAAAAGCCCCCACAGTTCACCAAATCAAAAAATGTCTCCAGAATTGGAAGCTAAGATTTTAGTCTTAAGAAAATCTAGAAACTTAGGCGCTCGAAGAATCCAAAGTGAGTTGCTTAGAAATGAGCAAATTAAGTTAGGGCTAGCTACTATTCATAAAGTGCTTAAAAAGCACCAAGTTGACCCTATAGTTATTTATCGTAGAAAGCTTGACTTCAAAAGATACTCTAAGCCTATTCCTGGCGAAAGAGTTCAAATGGACACCTGTAAAATAGCCCCTAATTTATACCAGTACACAGCTATTGATGACTGTACACGCTATCGAGTGTTAAGGCTTTATAAGCGACGTAGTGCCACTAATACCATTGACTTTGTAGAGTCTGTAATTGAAGAAATGCTATTCCCTATACAGCGATTTTAGACAGACCGAGGTACAGAATTTTTTGCTGAAAAAGTGCAAAAGTTATTAATGAGATACAAGATAAAATTCCGACCAAATAAGCCAGCTTCACCGCACCTTAATGGCAAAGTTGAACGCTCTCAAAAAACAGATAAAGCTGAGTTTTATGCAACTGTTGATTTGGAATCTGAAGATATTCACGAGCAACTTTCTGAGTGGCAGCACTATTACAATTGGGAGAGACCACATAGTGCTCACAATGGAAAAACGCCGATAGAAAGGTATTTTGAAGTTAGTGAACAAACGCCATTTTCAGATGAAATTGAGGGGTTTTATCAAGCGCATAATGAACGTGTTCAATTATCCAATTACAGAAGGGATTTAGAGATCGCAAAATTGAAACGATCTCTATGAATCACACAGATTTCTATAATTGTCTTTGCCCCAAATTTTTCGAAGAAAGGAGCTGAAAGATGACTGGCGGCGATATCTATAACTTTCATGTCACTGTCCTTTGCCATTTTCTTAGCGTAAGACATCATTGCCGTTCCGATGCCATTAGCCTGCACCCGTGGAGAAGTCACAATCTAAGTGATATGAGCACGGTTTATTTTAGGATCGATATCCAGCCCAAAGACAGTCTTCTAAATAAGAGTTACTATAGTCACAAAATATCAAATTATTTTCAGTCATAATATTCCAAAAATTAACTAGTTATTATTTATCCCATATGGGAGTGCAGTTAAACGCTCGTTCCCAAACGCGGTCACGTTGGAAAGTTAGATTAACTTTACCATTTATATTATTTTACTTGTTTGCTTTATCTTTGCTTCTATCTTGGCTAACCAAATCAGCGGAATAATAATTAAAGAAGATCCTATAGCCAAGCTCAGGTCCGGTATTTCATCGAACCACAGCACCCCTACAACTACAGCACCTAATAAACCAGTGTATTCGGCACTGGAAATTTTACTGGCTTCGATTGCTCTATATACCAATACACATATACCAGCATAAATTAGGATAAAAGTGTTGGAGCCTGTTGCCGTTAACATTGGAGTCCAGTCCCAAG